>JBARRE010000466.1:0-11422 GCA_049644065.1 Sedimentisphaerales bacterium
TCTATCGGAACCGTGCCCTTCTTTAAGCGAGGAAAAAAATCTTCCAGCTCAGCCACGCTGAATTCCGCCAGGAAGCCAAGCTTGCCGACATTCACGCCTCTTACCGGTAATGATGCTTTACTGACGTTTCTTGCCGTCGAGATAATGCTGCCGTCACCGCCGAAGACAATCGCAAAATCGCATATTTTCAGAACCTCGCCCTCACTGGGTGACAAGTCAGATGTGCAGGTCTGCTTTAAGTCCTCGATACCGTAACTCGCCACGATTTCGGCTTTCCCCTTAGCAAAGCTGAGGAATTCATTAATAGCTTCGCTGACACCCCGTTTCTCAAGGTCCCCGAAAATAACCAATTTAGGTAGAGATTTCATCTCCGGCATCGCCATTTATGCTTTCAAGATTTTCCTTACCGTCCCTGCTATTCCTTCGGCATTTGCGCCCACCTCCATAAGTTGTACGTCACGAGAATTATGTCCTATAAATCGCCTTGGCGCACCAAGCAATCGTATAGATTCTGTCGAATAGCCCTTCTCAGCAGCCAATTCGAGTACGGCCGAGCCGAAGCCGCATGCAACAGCGTGATCCTCTACCGTCACGATACTCTTGCCCTGCTCCAGCAGCGAGATAATCTTTTCATCGACGGGGGCTGCAAACCGAGCATTGACAACATCAATAGCGATTTTTTCTTCAGCCAGCAGCGACGCGGCTTTTAATGCTTCCGTTAATATGTTGCCGTAACTGACAACTGCAACGGCAGAATGTTTCGACCTTTTGACGGTCACGCTCTTTCCTAATTTGAACGGCTTGGTACAGGCGGCCCTGACAAACTCATCCGGAGGGACAATGTCTTTCGGATACCTGATTACCACCGGCTTATTTTCATTCAGGGCAAATTCCAGGGCCAGCTTCATTTCGATATCATTAGCCGGAGCGGTCAGCACCATATTCGGCATCATTCGCAGGAAGCCGATATCCATCAATCCGTGATGTGTCGGTCCATCCGAGCCAACGAATCCGGCCCTGTCGACACAGAAAATGACCGGCAGATTCTGTAATGCCACTTCCTGAAATATATGGTCGAAACTTCGCTGCAAAAAGGTCGAATAAATACAGACCACAGGTTTCAAGCCGTTCCTTGCCATTCCGGCCGCCACATCGACTGCGGCACTTTCAGCAATCCCCACATCATAGAAACGGTCGGGGAATTTTTTACGGAATTCCATTAAACCTGTCCCGTCACACATCGCCGAGGTGATAGCGACAATCCTCTCATCCTTTTGTGCGAGTTCTGTAAGATGTTCGCCGAATGCGTTGGTAAAGCTCCGCCCGCTTGGCCCGACGGCTTTTTCAACTCTGTCTCCGTTAATTTTAAAAGGACCGGTCGAATGAAATTTGCTGGGAACCTGGTCCGCCGGATGAAAACCTTTACCCTTCTTCGTATAAACGTGCAGAATGGCCGGGTGATTCAGATGCCCCATCGCCTCGAACAATTCTATTAGCGAGCCGATATCGTGGCCGGCGACAGGGCCGAAGTATGGAATATGAAGGCTTTCAAACATCTGGCTGGCCGGCAGAACCATCCTGATGCTTTGCTTAATCCTCTCAAGTGTCTGGTCCACACTTTTGCCGATAACGGGCATGTGATCCAGGATATTGCTGGTCGTCTTACGCAAGCCTTCGTAGGTCTGGCTCAGCCGGACTCTGGAGAAGTATTTCGCCATAGCCCCTACCGTTGCGTCAATCGCCATCGAGTTATCATTGAGCACGATGAGCAGTTGTCGCTTGACCAGCCCGAGATTATTAAGCGCCTCGAAGGACGTGCCGTTAACGATGCTGGCATCGCCAACCATCGCCACGATCTTGCTTTCGTTCTGAGTTTTGTGTTCGGCGTCCTGAGCATGCGGAACGCTGCACTCAGCACGATTCTGAGTTTTGATCTGTTCGGCAAGAGCTAATCCGATCGCGGTGGCGATAGACGTACCCGCGTGCCCCACGGCAAACTGGTCGTACTCGCTTTCTGCCGGATTGGGAAAGCCGCTGATACCGTCAGAGTGCCTCAGACGACCGAACTTTTCTTTTCTGCCGGTGATAATCTTATGCGTATAGCACTGATGCCCGACATCCCAAACCAGCTTGTCTGTCTTAAAATCGAAGACGCAGTGCAGCGCCAGCGTCAATTCCACTACACCCAGATTGCTCGCTAAATGCCCGCCGGTCTTGCTGACCGAATCGAGAATAAACTGGCGTATTTCCTCCGCCAGTTCCTTCAACTCAGGCACCGATAGTCTCTTAACATCCGCAGGATTATTTATCTGCTCCAGAAGTTTGATCATTAAAAGCCCGAAATAATTTAAAGTTTAATGTTTTAAGTTGCTTTAATATAGCAGGTTGTGAATATAAAAGGAATCGTTTTTTATTTTTACTTTCTCTCTCTTATATCCTATTGTGTCCAGAATATGCAAAAGTAATACCGGATCGTAATAACGCTAAGGAGGCAAATAATGGGCCAGGTTAACCGACGTGATTTTCTAAAAATGATGGCTTTAGGCACCGCTTCGGCGGTTTTACCGGGATGCACGATTACATCCGAACAATCCAAGTCAGCGATTTCCGGGAGCAGACCCAATATTTTGATCGTTTTATGCGATGACCTGGGCTACGGGGACCTGGGCTGCTATGGTCATCCACATATCAAGACACCAAACCTGGACATACTTGCCGCCGAGGGTATAAAGTTAACAGATTGCTATGCAGCGGCCCCGGTCTGCTCGCCGGCCCGGGCGGGAATGCTCACCGGCCGCACGCCCTACCGCTGCGGCATATATGACTGGATTCCCGGCAACAATCCGATGCATCTCAGGAGACAGGAGAAAACGGTCGCTACTCTGCTGAGAGACAACGGTTACGCAACCTGCCACTCGGGCAAGTGGCACTGTAACGGCAAATTCAATTCGCCCGAGCAGCCCCAGCCGGACGATCACGGTTTCGAGCACTGGTTCTCAACGCAAAACAACGCCGGCCCGACGCACCACAATCCGAAGAATTTCGTCCGTAACGGCGAGCGGGTCGGCCCACTGGAGGGATACTCCTCGGAATTGATTGTGCAGGAAGCCATCGACTGGCTCGGCACAAAGTGGGACAGCTCGAAACCGTTCTGCCTTTTTGTGTGGTTTCACGCTCCACATGAGCCCATCGCAACCTCGCCGGAGTTTATGGCGATGTACGAAGGTAAAGAGGAAGCCATCTACTACGGCAACGTCACTCAGATGGATAATGAGTTCGGCCGGCTTATGAAAACGCTGGATGAGATGGAGCTGCGAGATAAGACGTTCGTAATGTTCACCAGCGACAACGGCCCGGAGACACTGAATCGTTATCGCGATGCAAACCGCTCATTCGGCTCGCCGGGACTGCTGCGAGGGATGAAGCTGCACATGTATGAAGGCGGAATTCGCGTGCCGGGAATTATCCGCTGGCCCGGCAGGATCAAGCCGGATTCGCTATGTCACGAGCCGGTTAACGGGACGGATATTTTGCCGAGCCTGTGCGAGATGGCCGGCGTCGAAGTACCGACCGACAGGCCGATCGACGGCACCAGTTTTCTGCCGATTTTCAGGGGCGGCAAACTCAAACGCAAAGTGCCGCTATACTGGCGATACGATAGGGCGCTGAGCAAGCCCTTCACCGTGGCGATGCGACAGGGTAACTGGAAGATTCTCGGCGACAATGAAATGACGAAGTTCGAGCTGTACAACTTGCGAAAAGATATTGCCGAGGAGCATAATCTTGCCGACAGCCAGCCTAAGCGTCTTGAAGCCATGAAGAAAATCCTGGCGAAACTCCACACAGAAATTGATGCCGAAGGGCCGGATTGGGATTAGTTTGAAGTTTGGCGTTTAACGAGTATTGCGGCGTAACCGCCGTCGTGGTCGAAGCCTTCTGCTGAGGGCAACGTTAACTGCTCAGATTCAAGAGCGAAGTTTTGGTTTTCTTTCAGGAAGTCTTCGACGAGTTCGCTGTTCTCGCACCTTTGAATGCTGCAAGTACTGTAGCAGATTTTCCCATCCGGCTTGATAATCGCCGCGGCAGTCCTTAGCAGTTCACCTTGTATCCCAGCCAGCCGGCTAATCGTTTCCGGATTGATGCGATAGCGAGCCTCAACACGCCTGGCCAGCACACCTGTATTCGAGCACGGCACATCAAGCAAAACACAATCAAACTCAGAATTAAGAAGTTCCTCATAGGGCACAATATCGACGCTGTTTATACCGAGCCTGGCAGTATTTTCTTTGACCATTTCGAGCCGCCGATTGTCGATATCGGTCGCGACAATTTTTGCCGAATCGCCGGTTGCCTCGGCTAACTGTGTTGTTTTGGTGCCGGGCGCCGCACAGAGATCAAGTAGTTTTGAGTTTTTAGTTTTAAGTTTTAAGTTACTCAGCATCCTGACCGGCTTCGAGGCTGTGATGTCCTGGACGGTAAACTCGCCGGCCGCAAATCCGGGAAGCTGTGTCACATCGCGTGGGCTTTTGATTCGTATCATTCTCGATTCTTGATTCTCGATTCTCGATTCTCGACGAGCATCCAGCATCGAGCATCGAGCATCGACTATCTCAAAACCAATCTCAGCGGCGGCCATTTTTTCCGTTAGAGCTTCTATCGTTGTTCTGAGCGGGTTAGGCCTGAGATAAACTGACGGCCTGCGATTCGATGCAAGGCAAATCCGCCGGGCCGATTCTTCGCCGAATTCGGCAAGCCAGCCGGCAACAAGCCATTCGGGCAGCGAAAAAACCGTGCTTAGATATTCGGCGGGACATATCCGGCGGTCCGGCAGGAAAGAAGTATCGAACTGACAGCCGGTCGCAGCATCTGCAAAAAGCGTTCGTGTTGCGTCGCAGCCGGTAAGGGCGGTTCGCGAACCGCCCCTACAACTTATGTGCCTTGTGATCTGCCGGAGGACCGCATTTACGAAGCCAGCCTGTTTGTCACCCCCGGCGGCTTTCGCGCCCAGGACCGCCTCGTTGACGATAGCATACTGCTCAGTCGAAGGGCAGTAGATCAACTCATAGGTTCCGACGCGGATGATATTGAGCAGCCTGCTTTGGATTCTTTTAACAGACCTGCCGGAGAACGTAGCGATTACCGTATCGATAGCCCTGCGATTTCTCAGCGTCCCAAAGACAAGATCCGTCGCCCGCTGACTTTGATCGGTTTCGTGCCGAACTCTGTCTAATATCGTGCCTGCATAATTTTCCTTCGGATCACACCTATTCAGGACCTCGACTGCGATAGCCCGCGCGGATTTAAGTTTTTGACCGGCCATACTCTACCTGTGCATCCCCACAACTCTCCCAGCCATCCCCAAGCAAAGCTTGAAGCTGCCACCCGACACTACTTCCATCGAAGTTGCTGGAGTTCTTCTTTGGTGCGAATAAACTTGACGGTCTGGTCGTTTAGGAGGACGCAGCCACCTTTTGGATCATGGTTAACGAAAGTGAACAGTTCTGGCCCGCTGTGCTGATTCCAGCCAGTCTTGGCTTCAAACAGAAGCACCATATCGCCCGGCGAATCCGGCTTGCAATTCGGATTCATCGCATAGTCGGATACCCACGAGCGAACGGTTTCGTCGTCCGATTTTGCGTCATCCACTTCGTCTCGGGGCTCATTCACATCAGCACCTTCACTCTCGCTCGCGACCAGGCATCTGAACATCATGGCTATCTGGGAATCACTGTGCGAGCGCTTTCGTGGGCCACCATCACGACTCATAAATTGCTGCCGCAAGTTCTCTACAATAGCATCACACCACCGACTTGGAGCGGGGTAGGAATCGTATGGATTACCCAACAAAACATGATGCTTCCTTATGCTCAACGCACACCATAATCGCGGCTTGAGCCACTGGATTTCTGGCGGCTCAAGGATTGTCAAATCCGGGAGTCCCTGGGGACAACGAAAGAACATGAAGTCATCGACAGTTACCCTTTCGTGGTGGACCTCCAACGATGTGATACGGGTATCACCACGGTAGCAAATAATCTTGGGCCCAGGTGACGTCTCAGTCTGTTTTATACGCTGGAATGTCCCCTGACTTACGTCTTCCGCAAAGGCTTTGATCACGTCCCGCTCTTTAACTATCCATATATTACAGGAACGTATGTATTCTATCTCCTCCGCATTGAATATGCCCTCTAATCCTAAGAAGAAATAACGCATCGCACTGTGAGGACATTGAACTTCTAAATGCGTACACTCGCTCAGGTCGGGTGGCGAGACATCTCGTTCGCAGCCAGGACAAAACAGAAATAAAGCCAGCAAAAGACACCATAAGAATGTAAACACGCTGAAGTTTTCGTCTGAAGCACGAGTTATGGAATAGTCCGCATCGTATCTCATAGAGAGATCCTTCGTTTACGTGTCTATTTGGATCAACGAATCATTAGCTTGGGTTTGCCGGCCGTTGGCGAAGTCTTTGAAGGTCATCAGCGCTGACCCTGCCGGTTTAATTCGCATAATCTTCAAGGCATCCTTGCCACAAACAACGTTTAGGTTTTCATCGAACGTTCCGGGCAATATTAGAGACGATTCGCAAAGCGTCACCACTTCTGCCATAGCGATAGTTATTCGTATCGACTTACCGGTTTTCTGTGAGACGTAATTGGCCGAAGCGCCGGGCCACGGCCAAAAGCCGCGGATTTTTCTTGCCAGGACCTCCGCCGGCTCATTAAAGTCCAGAAAACCATCGGATTTTCTCAGCTTCGGGGCGGTAGGGGCAGGCCCGTGTGCCTGCCCTGGGCAACCACACAGGGTTGCCCCTACATGGTCCTGCTCGGTATAGACTGCCGTGCCGTCAGCGATCCTCTCGATGGTTTTTAGTAATAGAGGCGCCGCTATTTTTGCCAGCCTGTCATGCAATCGGCCTGCTGTTTCATCGTCTGCGATATCGGTCTGCGATTGTGCCAGGATTTGGCCGGCGTCCATTTTTTCGGATAATGTGATTATGCTGATTCCGGTTGTGGTTTCGCCGTTAATTATCGCCCAGTTGATGGGGGCAGCGCCACGGTATTTCGGCAGCAAAGAGGAGTGGACATTGATAGATCCTTTCGGCGGCAGATTAGTCAATTCATTGCCGATCTTTTGGCCGAACGCAATTACTACAATTAAATCCGGCTCATAACCGGCTATCTTTTCGATGATCTCGGGAGCATTTACGTCATCTGTCTCGATAAAAGGTATCGAATGCATATCTGCCCAGCGGGCGGCCGGTGTCGGGTGGGGCTTTCTGCCTCGGCCAGCCGGATTGGGTGGCTGTGTGACGATAAATCGCAGATCATGCTCCGAGATGCTCAGAGTATCCAGACATTCAACGCCAAATTCACCACTGCCGAGATATATGATTTTCATTGCTCATCCTGCCGGACAAAAGTAGAGGGTTTTTATTGCTTACGATGATCTTCGAATTTTTTGAGCTGTCTTCGATGTACGATTCTGGCGGTCTGGCCCATACGATTGACAATCGTGATTCCTTCGATGTGGTCGTATTCATGCTGCAGGGCCCTGGCATAGAGCCCTTCGGCCTGGTTGGTGAATTCATCGCCGTCAAGGTCGGTCGCGGTCACTTCGCATTTCTTGTATCGCCGAATCTTCGTATAGATACCCGGCACCGAAAGACACCCTTCTTCAATCCCTTCGAGTTCACCGATCGGCGTTACTGTCGGATTCACGTACGCTTTGACATTTTCTCTGCTGCCGTCAAGTGAGATAATAAAAAGCCGCAGCGACATACCCGCCTGCGGAGCAGCCAGACCGACACCCTTGTTTTTAAGCATGATATCGATCATCTTATCCACCAGGCGAAGAATATCGTCATTGATTTCTTCGACCGGCTCGGCCCGCTTGCCCAAAACCCCAGCCGGGTAATGTGTAATCCGACATTTATCAAAATCTATCATTTTCCCTATCCCGCATCAACCAGACATAAGCGGCCTTTTCAGTTTCGCAGCTTGTAGTTGGCAATTATATTCACAGTTCCTGCCTTACGCTATATATTGTCGAATTCGTCGCCATCGAATGTATTGCCGAGATAAGAGTTTATGACAACTTCATTACGGATGATCTCAGCGGGCGGGCCTGCTCCTATGACTTTGCCGTGGTCGATGATATAAGCCTTATCGACAACCTCAAGCGTCCTTTCGACATTATGGTCTGTAACGAGGATGCTAACGCCGGAAGCGACGAGCTGCCGAATCTCCTCCTGCAAGTCCTGCACGGCAATAGGATCGACGCCGCTAAATGGCTCATCCAGAAGAATCAGCGAAGGATTTGTTACCATAGCCCGGGCGATTTCGAGTTTTCTGCGCTCCCCACCGGAAAGGAATCTGCCCTGGCTGCGGGCGACCTCCGTCAGCGAAAAACGCTCGATAAGCATATCCGCCCTCTTATGACGCTCGGCTCTGCCGATAGACATCGTTTCCAGAATCGCAAGGAGATTATCACGGACGCTGAGGCGTTGAAAGATACTCGGCTCCTGCG
The DNA here is from genome assembly GCA_049644065.1 of Sedimentisphaerales bacterium. Classification (GTDB taxonomy): domain Bacteria; phylum Planctomycetota; class Phycisphaerae; order Sedimentisphaerales; family Anaerobacaceae; genus JAFGPJ01. The sequence continues at coordinate 8,530 of JBARRE010000466.1, forward strand.
ATAAATAACCAATCCCCAGTCGGGCCCGTTTGTACATCGGCAGTTTAGTGATATCCCGACCTTCAAAGAGCACCGAGCCGCTGTTCGGGGTAATCATCCCCATAATCATTCTGAATGAGGTGGTCTTGCCGGCCCCATTACGGCCTAAAAGCCCAACAATACTTCGTTCCTCGATCGTAATCGATACTTCGTTAACAACGATCCTGCCGGAATATTTCTTTACCAGCCCGCAAGTTTCAAAAAGAGTCATGTTTACCACTTTCGTATCTCATATAGAATATCGCACTTCGGCATTATAACAATACTAACCGCTAAAGCAAACAAATAACACATCTCGTGAACCTCAGAGCCGAATATGAGAAAAGCTAATAAATATTCTGGCATTTTTATGATTTTTCTGCTATTAAGTAGTTTCTCTTATATAAAAAGAGTTATTTTTATTTAGTTAGGGACGTGTATGTTTGCGATACTAAGCGATATACATTCAAATCTCGAAGCTTTAACTACGGTTCTGGCTGATATTGAGAAGAGGGGTATAAAGACGATTTATTGCCTGGGCGATGTGGTCGGCTACGGGCCAAATCCCAAGGAATGCCTCGATCTCATTATCGAGAAGACTAAGTGGTGCGTTCTGGGCAACCACGATTATGCGGTCTTTTATGAACCGACAAATTTTAATTACGGGGCAGAACAGGCCAGCTTCTGGACCAGGGAGTTTCTGGAGTCGGAAGAAGAAAAGCAGGATAGAGACAAACGCTGGAGCTTTTTGGGCAAGCTGCCAATGAGACGAACACTCAAAACTAAAGCTGGAACAAGCTCGGCAACAATAGATTTTCTTCACGCCTCGCCAAGAAGACCTATCAACGAATATATCTTTCCCGACGATGTTTATACCAATCCGCTAAAGGTTCGGCTGCTGTTCGAGCGTGTCAAGCACATCTGCTTTGTAGGCCATACTCATATGCCCGGCGTCTTTCTTGATGAGCCGGACTTCTATCTCCCGACTGAGCTGAGTAATGTCTACCCGATTATCGAGACCGAGAAGGCAATTATTAATATCGGCTCTGTCGGGCAGCCAAGAGATAAGGACAACCGGACAAGCTATGTGTATGTAAAAGAAAACGAGGTGCATTTTGTACGGCTGGAATACGATTTTAAAACTACAATGGAAAAGATACTGGCAATCAAAAAATTAGACAACTTCCATGCGGAGCGACTACAGAGCGGAAGATAGAAGAAATTGATTATTTACTATTGATTATTGATTATTGAAAAAACGAGCCGCTTTCTACTGTGAGAGATAATATATGCGATATATGATTTTGGTTGTAGCTGGATTTTGCCTGTTCTGCGGGTGGCTTGTTGTCGAGTCCGGACTTTTTGATGATTCATCCCAAATAGGACGCAATATTATCCTCTTGCAGAATGTAACGGCTAACGAAGATTTAGAAATACCAAATGTGACCGTATCGGAGAGCGAACAGCCGCAAGCGTCCGATTCAATCAAATTTACCGCCGACAATGCTTCAGCCCGAACCATGACACTTGGCGCCAAGGATCCAATGACCGAAGATCCTGACGGTGGCTTTCGGTTTCAGTTGGAATTAAGTACCAAAGGAGCAGCGATAAGAAAAGCCACTTTTAGCAATGGAAACAACAACGGCTTCGATGACCGCGATTACAAGAATCCGCAGCCATTGGTTATTATCTCGCCCATACCGGAAAGGGACGGCAGCGAAGTTCTGGCAATGGCTAATACGAACTTTGTTTTTGTCCAGCAACAGTTACAGCTACCCCTGAACAGGCTCGATTGGAAGAGCTTCGATGCCGAAACCGCAGATGACGGCTCGTCGCAGACCGCCCGTTTCGAAACGATTATTAAACGTGAAGATACCGGTGAGCCGGTTATTAAGCTGACCAAGATTTACAAAATCAGCCGGGACAGCTATCTTCTTGATTGCGATATTACTGTTGAAAATCTGGTAAATATCGAGCAGAAAATACGGTTGAATATGGCCGGCCCAGGCGGTCTTGGCAGAGAGGCCATCAGAACTGATATGAGAAACGTTGTAGCCGCCTTTAGAGATTCGAAGGGCCAAATTAGCAGCGTTAAGCTCGATAAGAAAAAGCTCTCCAAGGCCAGCAGCCTCGATGAAAGACAGCTTACAAAACCGGGTGGAAATTTCCTCTGGATTGCCGCCGTCAATAAGTATTTCGCGGCAATCTTAGTGCCGCGCCCGGACGAGGGCAAAGACTATTGCGACTGGATAACCAGTAAAACAGGCCGGTTTTACAATCCTGATGGGGACGTTAAAGCCGACAACGGCGACGAAATGTTAGGCCTGGATTTGACCGCTGCGACAAGCACTTTGGCGGCAACCGGTCAGGCCGACAGTTTGAAGACATATAACTTCCAACTCTACATAGGGCCCAAGGATAAGAGTCTTTTCGATAAAAACGAAATGTATCGAAAGCTCGGCTTTCTCCAGACGATAGACTTTATGGGCTGCTGCTGCCCGGCAAAGATTATCAGCCCGCTGGCGTTCGGGATTCTGGCGCTAATGAAATGGATGTACGGCTTCATTGGTAATTACGGCGTAGTTATCATCATCCTGGTGTTCCTGATGCGGCTCTGCATGCATCCGATTACCAAAAAGAGCCAGATTTCGATGAGCAAGATGGGTACGCTCGCGCCGAAGGCCGAAGAGATAAAGAAGAAGTACGCCAACAATAAGGCTGAGATGAACAAACAGATGATGGCGCTCTACCGGGAGCAGGGAGCATCGCCGATTATGGGCTTTTTGCCGATGATGGTACAAATGCCCATTTGGATCGCTCTGTGGAGCGCGGTATACGCCAGTATCGATTTGCGAGGCGCCGCGTTTCTGCCGTT
>JBARRE010000467.1:0-3562 GCA_049644065.1 Sedimentisphaerales bacterium
AGGCTTTTCCGTGCCGTCATATTCATTCTCATCGTAGGCTTCCTTGTCCTGAAGCTGCTCGTCGGGCAGTTCCAGTTCGAGCGACTTCAATATCTTTACAATGGATTTTTGATCGGTGTTTTGATTATCGCAGTGGCGGCCTTTCAGCCGGAAGTACGAAGAGCTTTGATGCGAATAGGCCAGAGTCGTTTTTGGTCGAGCGCATCTCAGCAGCTATCGCGGACAGTCGAAGAGCTGGTTGCCGCCGTAACGGTACTTTCCGTTGCCCGGATCGGGGCCATTATTGTTATTGAAAGGCGCGTTGCGTTGGGCGAGTTTATAGAAACCGGCGTTCGAATCGACGCCCGGGTGACTTCCGAGCTGCTCAAGACTATTTTCCAGCCCGGCACAGCTCTGCACGATATGGCCGTTGTAATACGAGGCGATAGAATAATAGCTGCCAGGGTGCAGTTACCGCTTGCTGAGGACGGTAGCATCGGAGGTGCCAGCCTGGGTTCTCGCCACCGTGCGGCTATAGGCATAACGACCGGCTCGGATGCCATTTGTCTGGTAGTAAGTGAGGAAACCGGTATAATTTCTGTTGCTGAGAACGGAAAACTTACGCGAAATATGGATGAAACCAGGTTAAAAAAGCATCTTTCAAGTGTGCTCTCGTGAATCGAGCCGTATTGGATGTGAAGTACGAATTACGATGTTAAGAAAGATCAAATACAGCAAGATAGCAATTGTTATATTTTTGACGGTCCTGATCTGGGTTTGGGCGGACCTTGCGCTGGACGAGACGGTATCGGTTCCAGGTGCTATGATAACTGTAGCCGAATCCAGCGACGACAATCTCTGGATAAGTTTCGGCGGCAAAGCTTCCACTTCTATCGATAATATTGTGCTCAAAGGCCCGGCATCCAAAATTGCAGAGATAAAGCGCGAATTAAACGATAGCTCACTGGAGCTTAAATTCTCCTTGTATCCTGACTGGCAGGGAATAACTACTGCCGGTTCGCATACTATAAACGTTCTGGATTTTATCAAAAAGAGCGCAGAGCTGAGAGAGCTGAGTGGCCTAACAGCCGAAACTTGCGAGCCGAACACACTTACCGTCGATGTTGCCAAACTCGTTGTAAGACCTCTGACCGTTCAATGTATAGATGAGAGCGGAAATGAGTTGAAAATGTATGAGAGCATCGAACCATTAAAAGTAAATATGCTGGCTCCCGAAGATTGGGGGAACGATAAACTAATAGCCAAGGTCAGACTGACGCGAAGTGAAATCGAACAGGCAAGAGAAGAGCCTGAAGAGCCTATTGAGAAAAAGCCATACGTCGAGCTGGCGGCAGAGCAAATTAGAGAGTCGGCTACAGCCGTGACGATCAAGTTGGCGCCGGAAGAAGATCCGCTCACTGTCCAGAGAATCGAAGACGCGACACTCGTTATTGCTATGAGTCCGACTTTATTGGCGAAATATTATGTTGATGTTACGAATCTGCCCAGCGTGCTGAATTCTATTGCCGTCAGAGCAACAACCGATGCAAAACGGGCGTATGAAGATCAGCTTTTACCACATATGACGCTGTACATTTTTGACAGTGACACGGAAAAGGGCCAGGAAGTTCAGCGTAAGAAGGTTCACTACAATTTTCCTCCGGAAAATGTCCGCACGGGCACGATCGAGCTAAACCAGGAGCCCGCTACCGCCGAATTCAAGTTGATACCCCGGCCTTCTGCCGAGAGTGAATAGGATTCCGGAGCCCGAAAGCTATCAAGGCCTCGATTGTCATCCACAATGCCAGCACAAATATCCCCGCTCCGATTGTAGATAGAAGCCATTTTTCGTCGGCATATTTTTCATCAGTGAGGAAAATTATTTCGTTTTTAACCATAGCCCAGTTTGTAATGACCAGCATAACCAGGCACGGCAGGGCGGCTACTATAAACTTCAAGCCTCCCTTGCTTTTCAGGTAAAGTGTTATCACCAGCAAAGCCAGGGCAGCGAGGAGCTGGTTGGCGGTTCCGAACAAAGGCCAGAGTTTCATTGCACCTTTGCCATCGGCGCCTGTGGCGAATGCCAATCCCGCCGCGGTAACCACTACGAAAGTTGTCGCTATCCACCTATTGGCCAGGAAGGGGATTCGCAGATCATTTGCCAGCTCACTGACTACATAGCGTTGGATTCTCGTAGATGTATCGAGAGTCGTGCCGGCGAACGAGGCAATGAATACACCCATAAGTGTAATTCCAACCGTTTCAGGCAGCCCGAGTGTTGCCATCATATTAGCAGCGCCGATTACTACCGGCGCTATTTTGTCGGACAGTCCCTTTGCCCCTATCCATGTGCCGTATTGATGCTGCCAGGCGGCTTGCCCGGTCAGAATCGTTCCATCGTCGAGCTTTAATGCCATTCCAATACCTGCTGCGACACAGACCAGAACCAGCACAGCCAGGAAGCTTTCGAGCAGCATCGAGCCATAGCCTACAAACTGACAGTCAGTTTCTTTTGCGACTTGTTTTGAACTTGTGCCGGAGGCGACAAGGGAATGGAAGCCGCTGATGGCTCCGCAGGCGATTATCACGAACATAAATGGCCAGATCGGCGGAGTGCCGGCGGGAAGCGCCCTGTTGAAAGCCGGCGCGACCAGGGGAAGACCGCCTGAAAATGAAGACACCACAATTCCAGCAACCAAAAGGCCCATTGCGATAAAGAGCTGCCAGGCATTGATATAATCGCGGGGCTGAAGCAGCGTCGTCACAGGCAGCGTCGAAGCTACCCACGCGTACATCAAAAGGATTATTACCCACAATCCTGTGGGCGGTATCCCAAAGGCCGTACTGAGCTGGACAGGGACCAAATTACCGATAGCAATACACAGGTACATTCCGACTACGGCTATCGCAGTGGCAATAGCAACGTTGGCGGTTTTTTTATAGACGGCGAAACCCAGCGCAACAGCTATCGGAATCTGCAGCCAGACCGGGATAACAGCACTCGGAAACGTAGTGAATACTGTTGCAATTACAACGCCGAATATTGCGATGACAATCAATAGACTCAGAAACACCACGGCGAAGAATATGAATCGCACGCGCATGTTGATATACTTAGCGGCGACTTCCGATATGCTTTTGCCATCGTTTCGCAATGAGATAACCAACGCTCCAAAATCGTGCACGGCCCCCATAAAGATAGAGCCGAAGAACACCCAGAGCAACGCCGGCAGCCAGCCCCAGATAATGCCTATAGCGGGACCTACAATCGGCCCGGTGCCGGCAATCGAGGTATAATGATGGCCGAAGATTATTCCCCTGCGCGTGGGGACATAATCAACACCGTCCTGCCGTTCCACGCTTGGCACACGTGCATCTTTATTAAGCTTGAATATTTTTTTGGCGAGAACTCGCCCGTAGGTATGATAAGCTACCAGATACCCGCCGCCACAGATCAACATCAGCAAAAGCGTATCCATTTGTTATGTCCGTTCCGTATTCCTCGCTACTCTCTGTGTTTCCGGGTAAAGAGCCGTATAGGCACTTCTTCTATGGGTAGTATAGATCGTAGCCGGTTTACGAT
>JBARRE010000468.1:0-9084 GCA_049644065.1 Sedimentisphaerales bacterium
GTCCCAAAGGCGGCCCCGGCATGCAGGAGATGCTCAGTCCCACAAGCTATATTGCGGGAGCCGGCCTGGCCGACTCTGTCGCTCTTATCACCGATGGCCGGTTCAGCGGCGGATCAAAGGGTTGCAGTATCGGACATATTAGTCCCGAAGCAGCGGTCGGCGGCCCCATTGGATTGGTAAAAGAAGGCGATATAATAGAAATCGACATCCCCGGCAACAAAATAGACGTTAAGCTTTCCGACGAAGAGCTTGCCGTACGCAAGAAGGCCTGGACCCCACCAAAGCCAAAGATCACCGAAGGCTGCCTGGCAAAATACGCCGCAATGGCAACCAGCGCCGACACCGGCGCCGTCCTGAAGTGGTAAGAGACTATTTGGAGTTACGAGTGAAAAAGGACCTGTATTTTATAGGTTTCCTGGTAAATGTTGATGATTCGATTTTGAAACTTCGGATAGGAGATGATTTTTCTATTGATAAAAAGCAACAGCAGGAAATAATGCCATTACTTCAGAAATTGGATTATCACTATGGAGTAGAGTCGGGCTTTGAAATAATTAAATTTAATCAAGATGGAAGCCCTTCAGGCTGCTATTGTATTAACAAATACTTACCTGAATTTGTAGAGGGTACTCCACAGGGTGGAATAGTTATTCCTGTTGCTAAACTTAAAGAAATTTACCGATGTTTGAGGGATAAACTACGATTGTTGAGATTATTTAAAGAGGGTAATATTCTTATGCGATACTCCCTCTATTATTACTTCAAAGAATCTATCCCTCAAACTGCTCAGATTGGCAGGGAATATCCACTGACAGATCGAACTTTATTTCATCTTAGTGATGATGAATATACTCAAGCTGAGGCCTTCATTAATGACACCAAAATTCCGTTCCAACATTCATTCCTTCAGTTGGCATTCGATAGTTTCGAACAGTCTTATGATACGTATAATCGAGGATTGGCTTTCCTCTCCCTGATGATAAGTATGGAAGTTTTATTTGGTTGGGGTAGTGAATTGCAGTATCGAATTTCGAGAAATGCGGCGGTTCTTCTTGGAAAAGATGAAGATGAATCACAGAAGATTTTTGAAGATATGAAGAAACTTTATAAAAAGCGTTCAGGTATTGCTCATGGCGGGCAAGATGGAAAACAAAAAAATTCCGAAGATTTTCTAAGGTTACGTGATTACGTGCGTGAGTCAATAAAGTCCACATATAAACTCGATTTAGATCGAGAGGCACTTTTGGACATTTTGACCAGGTCTGGTTTTGGTCAAAGTCCTTTGCCAAAATGATTTGTTGTAAATCTAATGGAAGAACAACCTGTTGCGATAACATGGTAAGCATTGTCATTCCGGCCTTGAGCCGGAATGCATCGTGTTTGAAGTGGATTTTTGCTTTCGCAGGAATGACAAATTGACTATATTTGGCTATTTAATATTTCGATATTCGAGTAAGATATAAAGAGATGCACGATGAAAATTGAACATATACTTAAAGAATTCAAAGAAAAGACTGCCGAGCTTTATGGTGTTCGTCTGAAGAAGGTTGTGCTTTACGGCTCTTATGCAAGAGGCCAGGCCAATGATGAACATTCGGACATCGATCTGGCCGTAGTGCTGGCAGGGACTGTTAAACCCTGTCGAGAGATTGACCGGATGATAGATATAATTACTGATATAAATCTCGATTACGATGTGTTGCTATCTGTTTATCCTGTTTCAGAAGATGATTACCGTTCGGTTAATAGTCCGTTGTTGTTAAATTTACGCAGAGAAGGGATTCCTGCATGACAGAAATAGACTCGCTGGTCAAAAGAGCAAAGCGATATATTAGAAGTGCTGAGTTATTATTAAATGATAAAGATTATGAGTCTTCTGTCTCACGCACTTACTATGCTATGTTTTATGCTGCACAAGCCGCGTTACTGACAAAAACCCTTTCATTTTCGTCACACAAAGGTGTTATTTCCGGCTTTGGTAAACATTTTATAAAAACAGAGATTTTTCCCAAAGAAATGGGTAGAGAATTAAATAGGGCATTTGAAAAGAGACAAATTGGAGATTATGGTTATACCTTTGTTGTATCGGATGAAGAAGCCCTACAAATACTTCAGTATGGAAAAGAATTTGTCAATAAGATCACTTCTTGGCTAAACATCAATTTTTAATTTCTATCAGCAACATTCTTGTGGAGTCTATAATTAGAAAAAAAACTTTGTGGTATATTGCTGGTTTGCATTTTGAGTGTCAGGGGTGTGGGGGGTGCTGCTCTGGGCCGGGGGAAGGGTATATCTGGGTGACGAGGCCGGAGATTGAAATCATTGCCGATTTTCTGGAAATGACGGTGGGGCAGTTCCGGCGGAAATACCTCAAGCGAGTCGGGCTTCGAACGACGATTATCGAACATCAAGCGACAAAAGACTGCATATTCCTGCAGGCCGGTGCCGGCAAACAGTGTATGATCTATTCTGTCAGGCCGAGCCAGTGCCGGAGCTGGCCATTTTGGCCTAACAACCTGGCGAGTCCGGGCGCCTGGAACAAGGCGGCACAAAAATGTCCCGGCATCAATCGAGGCAGGCTCTACAGCTTCGAGGAAATAGAAGAAATCAAGAGGATCAAAAAATGGTGGCAGGATCCGAAGCAAACAGGCGACTGCTCGAAAGAGTAGCCGAAGTTTATAAGTGGCTGGACCTGCAAGTCTGCTCGGGTGGTGACATGGCCGGGGCGTGCAAGTCCTGCGGCGATTGTTGTGATTTCGACCGATTCGACCACCGTCTGTTTATTACCCCGCCGGAACTTATGTATCTCGCGGAGAATCTGGGCGCCGAAAACATCAAGCCGATGCCGGGCAGTCGGTGTCCATACAATGTTAATGGTAAGTGCATCGTTTACGAATATCGTTTTTCCGGCTGCAGAATCTTTTGCTGCAATGGAGAAGCGGATTTCCAAAGCAGGTTGAGCGAGGCAGTTCTTCAGAAGCTTAAATCAATCTGTACAGATTTTCAAATACCCTATCGCTATACCGACCTGGCGGCCGGATTGAGTAGTCTTGCAGGCGTCTAATATTTATCAATCGGCAGGGGAATCTTGTCACGCGGATCGCGTAGATTGATGAATCTTGCGCCGCCCGACAGCGTGCCGTAATCTTTATAATAGCCGTAGAGCTTGGCTAATTTTTCCTGATCCGTCGATTCCAGATGTTGTTGCCATTTGCCCACTTCGGCACCCCAGATAATTTCGGTATTGTCTTTCGAGTAAAGAATAATATGTGCATGACGGCTGTTATGCCGGCCGTTGAAATTGCTTACGTCGATGCGTTCGATTTCACGTAGCAGAGGCTTGTCGGGCGTGAGCGACTTGTCCATGTCGTCGAGCCGGTCCAATATCATTATAGCCGCAGCAAGGTCGTCACGCTGCCAGACTTCGCCCAGCGGCGGTATTTTTGTGACCAGCGGCAGTCCCTTTATCTCGACGATCGGCAGATCCGGCATGGGCATAAAATCGAGCACGACCTGTTCGGCGTCCACTAAGAATTTGATCAGGCCTGATTTGACCAGAGCTACAGGTTTTCGCCACCGGGCTTCGACGCGGAGAATATTGTGAGTGGCCCGTACTTTTACTTCATCCAGCCAGGGGATCAGCTCCTCTATATTGCGCTGCACGGATAACACGGTCTCATCGTCAAGTCCCAGGTTACTGCCCTTTGCTGTTGCAATTGTGTAGACTTTCTCTTTGAGCTGGTCACTGACCCAGATGGGGACATCTGCGAGCTCCAGGTCGCCTGCCCCTTGTCGGGCAGGGATGGTCTTTTTCACATATTTCTCCAGGAACATGAGCCCAATGACGATTCCGCAGAGAACGCAAACGATGGCCAGTACTTTCAGAATCATTAGCAAGCTCGGTCCAAACCAGCTTGCTTGTTGTCTTTTCCTTTTTTTGAAGCCGCCGAGCTTGAATGATATTCTTTTTGTCTTGCTCTTTTTTCTTTTTCTACTTGCTGTCATGGTCCCGTGTCTTGCTTTATATTTTATGCCCGGCGAGCGATGAATATGCCGCCTCGACAATATTGCTGCACAGATCGCTCATCGAGAATCCCGCCTTTACTGCCGCCTTAGGCAAAAGTGAATGACTTGTAAAGCCTGGGATCGTATTGACCTCCAGGGCGTAAGCGATTCGGTCATTTCCCAGGAGGAAATCGACTCTTGCAAAGTGCCGGCAGCCCAGTGCATTGAAGCAATCAACCGCCGCCCGGCTGAGATTTGCCGCCATTGCCGTGTCCGTCACTGTATCGAAGAGGTACTCCGTTTGCTCGTCGACGTATTTTGCATGGTAGTCGTAGAAGCCGCTTTTTACCCGGACCTCTATAATCGGCAGGGCCAGGCCGTGCAGGATGCCAACCGTCACTTCCATGCCCGGCACGAATTCTTCGATCATACAATCGCCAAACTCGCTGAATGTTTCCCGGGCGGCGTCGACAGCTTCGTGCGGCGTCGAGACAATACTTACACCAACGCTGCTCCCTTGTTTTATAGGTTTCACTACGTATCTGTTTGCAAAATATCGTAATTGTTCTTCAAGCCGGCCGATATCAGTCTCGGGGCCGAACTCAATGGCTACAGGTGTGGCTACACCGGCTTCTTCGAAGAGATTTTTACTCGCCATTTTATCGAATGCCAGGCTGCTTGCGGTTGGCCCGCTTCCGGCATAGAGAAGCGATCTGTCTTCGAGTATTTGCTGGAGCCGGCCGTCTTCGCCGAATTTGCCATGCAGTGCCGGAAAGAACACGTCGATGCTTTTGTCATTCAATATATCAAGATTGTCCGGCCGGATATCGGCTGTTACTACCTCGAAGCCGGCTTCTTTCAATGCCTCGGCGACGCATCTGCCGCTCTGAAGGCTGATGTCCCGCTCGGAGCCAATGCCGCCGGCAAGAACGGCTACTTTTAGTTTGCTACGTACTATTTCCAATTTAAAATTGCTTTGGCTTACTTATCCCAGATTTCGATTTCAAGTTCCAGTTCGATGTTGAACTGTTCTTTAACTCTCTGTTTTATGGCCTCTATCAGCCTGGTAACATCGCGACTGCTGCATCCGGCTTCGGCGATTATAAAATTGGCGTGTTTCTCACTGACGACGGCTCCGCCAATCTGAAGTCCTTTTAGGCCGGCCCTGTCGATTAAAGCGCCGGCTGAAGCACCTGTCGGATTCTTGAATATGCAGCCGGAATTTTTAGTGTTCAGCGGCTGATTATTCTTTTTATAAATCCAGATTTCTTTGACCGTCTGCATAATTTGCTCCGGATCGGCGGAGTTGAATTTCAGCCGGGCGTTCAGAATAAATTTTGCCGTAATATTAGTTTGGCGGTAGTCAAATTCCAATTCCGGCTTGCTCTTTTCGAAGATATTGCCGGAACTATCCATCAGTGTAACAGATTCCACCGCCGCGCCGATGTCTCCGAAATTGCCGCCTGCATTCATCTTAACCGCTCCGCCCACCGAGCCGGGTATTCCCGTCAGGGCTTCGATGCCTGAGAGCCCTTTTTCCACGCACTTTAGAACCAGCTTGCTCAATTCCGCGCCGGCCCAGGCGGTCACATCCTGGGCATCATACTTAATCTGTGCGAACTGCTCAGCTTCGAGCTTTATCACCGCTCCTCTAATACCGTCGTCACCGATAAGCAGATTGGAGCCGAAGCCCATTACATAAATACGAATTCCATTCTCGTTGCAGCGTTCGACGACTTCCTTGAGCTGCTCGGTAGTTTTGGGTCTGATAAAATAATCGGCCGGTCCGCCAAGGCCGTACCATATTCGTTTGGCCAACGGATAATCTGTTTCAACGATTTGCTCTAAGCCACTGAAGATACTCATCTGCCACCTTCCAAATATCGCCTGCGCCCATGGTGACCACCAGTTCGCCGGGACCTACGTTGTTCTTTAGATAATCGCAAATCGCTTCAAAGCTCTCTATGAATAGCGCCTGCGTTTCATTCACCTGCATCCTATCGACCAGCATCTGGGCATTAACTTCTTTCTTGGCCGAATCGGAATCCCGGACAAAATAAATTTCCGGCACAATTGTTACATCGGCAAGCTTAAAGCTTTCTGCAAAATCATCAAGCAAAAACCTTGTTCTGCTGTACTGATGCGGCTGAAAAACACACCAGATTTGTTTCGAAGGATACTTCTGCCGTATTGCCGCGAGCGACGCCCTGATTTCCGTCGGATGGTGTGCGTAGTCGTCGAGAACGGTAATTTGGTCGAACCGGCCCTTTAGCATAAGCCGGCGTTCGATGCCGGTAAAGCCCGGCAGCAATTCAAGTATTCTTTTGGGTTCCAGACCGACGTTTATCGCCATAGCGATGACCGCCAGTGCGTTTAGAATATTGTGCTTGCCGGGCAGCGAGATTTTCGTTCCTCCCAGCAGTTTGTTATTATAATAGACGTCGAAAGCGTAAAGCCCGTCATTCAGCGCGATATTCTCGGCATAAAAATTACAATTCTTTTCGAGTCCGAAAGTCTCACATCGCAACCCTTTTCCCAGCCGACGGATAATTTTCGCTACATTCGGATCCTGGCCGTTGGCAATGACAATGCCGCCCGGTTTGGTGCCGAGCGCGAATTCGCCAAACGCCTCGACTATCTCATCTTCATCCTTGTAGTAATCCAGGTGGTCCTGCTCGACATTGAGAATGCAGGCGATTTTAGGCTTGAGGTTCAGGAAGCTCCTGTCGTATTCACAGGCCTCGGCCACGAAGTACTTGCTGTCAGCGACGCCGAAAGATGTGCCCAGTTGGCCGATTTTGGCTCCTATAATAAAGTTCGTATCGATGCCGGCTTGTTTTAGCAGATGAATTAGCCATCCGCTTGCCGTGCTCTTGCCGTGGGTGCCGCTGATTGCGAAGCCCTCGTAGCGGCTCATCAGCTCACCCAGCATGTCGGCGTACTTATAGACCTTGCAGCCACTGGCTCGCGCCTGCTGCAATTCGGGATTATCTTCTCTTATCGCCGCCGAGATAACAACTGCGTCGGTCTCCGGGCTGAGGTTCTCGCTTTTATGTCCGATTTTAATATCGGCTCCCGCCCTGCGAAGGGTATCGACAACCTCGCTCGGCGTCTGGTCCGATCCGGCTACAACCGCCTTATTCTTCATCAGAAGCAGCGCCAGCCCGCTCATACCGACCCCGCCTGCTCCGATGAAGTGAAATTTTACATTCGCCAGGTCCAACATCCTGTCGGTATCTACCGCAACTCGCTTTTCATGGCCGCCGAGGGCCGTCTGCGATTCCGGTCGGAAGATGTCGCAGCTTCCGATATCTGACTGTCTCAAAGTCCACCTCGCCTGTAATAATCCTAATAATATTTAGCCCCGTCTTTCACGCGAGGTCATACCGTTTCCATGGTATCATCGGTCAGAATCCCAAGCTCAGGTACTCTTATCCCTTCTCTTTCTATCGTCTTGTTTGACGATATCTCAACACTCTTTGGCAGGTATTTAATGCCGCGTTTGATTGTTGATGAAAAATGCCGGACAGTCAAGCTCAAAAATTAATCTTAGTCAGTGAAACGCCGAATAAGATAGAGACACGATGAATATGCTATTGACCTGCTTTAGTTTTGATGGTACTTTACCGTCTGCAAAATTAAGGAAGTTGAAATATGGAATTATCCTGGCCAATGAAGTTGAGAATCGCCGCTGCGGCAACTATCGGCGTGCTGTTGATAGGTATTTTAGCCTGGCCGTTCGCAGAACCATTCAGCGCGGTCAAAGCTATGGGTTCCAGAGGGGCAGTAGTATTGGTGGTTTTAGCATTTGCAGCCGGCTTTATCGGCTATTTTGTTTCCTGGCCGTTCGGACGGGAAATCGGCATCCTGGCAGTCCCGTTCGGCCTGGCTATTTGGGCCGTCCGATCCGGCAGCATGGCCGGTCTGATACAGCTTAATCCAACTGCCGCCCAGCGTCAGGCACTTGTTGCGTCGCTTAGATTGGAACCGTTTTTCTGGCTGATTATCGTTGCTGCCGGCTTTGCCGGTGTGCTGTTAGGCCAGAAATTAAGTCCGAACAGAAACCTCGCGACACAGGAAAAATCTAAATCGGGACCGGGGAAATACTTGAACGCAATTCTTGCTCTGGTCTGCTCAGGTTTCATAGCTCAATTTTGTATTAGGATAATTGCTCAGGACGTCAGAGTATTCGACGACAACATTCGCCGCTCAGTCATCGCCCAACCGGCTGTCGGTCAGGTTGTTTTTGCCATATTAGTCTCGTATGGGTGTGCTGCGTTCGTCGCAAAGAAATTTTTGAATGTCAGCTATATCTGGCCCTCAATCGCCAGTGCTTTCGTAACTGCTTTTATGGCCACTGTTTACGCCAGAGAAGTGCCGTATCTGGTTCAAAACTGGCCCGCAGCCTTTTTCTCTAATTCGGTTATTTCCATACTTCCGGTGCAGATGGTGGCTTTCGGCACATTGGGTTCGGTAGCCGGCTACTGGATGGCTATTCGCTATGAATACTGGCGAAAACATGAGATAAAGTAGCAAAACGGACCGAATCCGGCAAAATTGACATATCTTTTTTCATGTCTTTTGTTTTACGTAAGCGCTTGTACTCAAAGTATATATACTTCTAAAGCGTTAAATTCAGACTTAATTAACCAAAAAAAGATAAAAGTGGTTGTTTTTGGTCTCGAAATTAGCCGAAATATACTTGTGTCAAAGTTTGTTGATATATGCGTTTTAAGCTAAGTATTTATTAAACAAGAGCATATAAATATAATTGAGGAGCAAAAGGACGAACAGTTGACTGGAATTTTCGTAAAATATAATATGATAAGGCCGGTCGACAAAAGGAGTTAGCAATGTTGGTTCTAAGCAGACAAAGAGATGAGTCAATTATGATCGGCGACGATGTCGAGATTATAATCGTTGATGTTCGCGGAGATAAGGTTCGTCTTGGTATAACAGCTCCAAAGAGTATACCGGTTCATCGAAGAGAAATATACGACGCTATCCAACGCGAAAAAAACGAAAAAAAGGAGCCTCAGAAACAGCAGGGGAAAGAGCCCCAGGCCAAGAAAGAGGAAA
>JBARRE010000469.1:0-7894 GCA_049644065.1 Sedimentisphaerales bacterium
CGGCAGTGCGGCGGCAAGACCACCGGCAAGAGAAGTGCTTATAAAGTTTCGACGATTTGTTCTCATCATAAAATTCCCACTTTCTGCAGCAGCAAAGGACTCCCTATTCTTTCCCAGTTCCTTTGCTTCGACTGTTATCGCTGAATACGTATAGGAAATTCTTCGGTAAGACTGGCCGTTAGTTGTTAGTAGCGACGTCCGCCACGACCGCCACGGTCGGAACTATCACGTCTGTCTCTGTCGCCACGGCCACCACTATCACGTCTGTCTCTGTCGCCACGGTCGCCACGGTCGCCACGGCCACCACGGTCGCCGCCGAAACCTTCTGTTTTGCCTTGGTCACTGCTATGGCTTATTGTCCTCTTACCCTCTTCAACCTTAATGGCGTGTCCCTTTAAATTTTTGCCATTCAGTTCGCTGATTGCGGTTTGGGCTTCTTCTGCAACCGGCATTCCCACAAACCCAATTCTGTTTGATTCGCCCGTAACCCTGTTTCTTAAGATCTTGACGGATATGACCTGGCCAAAAGCTTCAAAAGCCTGACGCAAATCGTCTTCCGTTGTCTCGGGGGACAGATTTCCTGCATAGATATTCATATTTCTTTCCTTACTCTTGCTTCTAACAGACATTCTTGCCGTTAAAAGGACCTGGCTTAACGGCTGATCTTTTCTTCCATTAAGATAGCAACTTTCGCTGACAAGTACAACTCTTTTTGACTATTCTTCTCTTCGCCAGTATTATTCTTGACCGGCTATATTCGATGACAGGCCGGCTTCCAAACATTAATCTGATTTGTATACGGATTTATAACCATCTTAAAAATCCTTGAATTATTCAGGCTTAGTGCTAATCTGTTGCCAGGTATAAGAAGAAATTAGAGGAGTTTTTAGAAAGGAAATCATGCGACACTTCATAACGACAATCGTTGTTGTTCTGCTCATCTTATCTTTGGCTGGCCGGTCTTTTGCCGGCACGAACATCCAGCAAAGCGATCCGGCGGACAAAATCAATGAAGCCGAAATGGTCACATTCCTCGACGGTCGACGTGATATCATCTGGGACATGTCCAGGGCATACCACGAAACAACTTCTACTCGCGAGCGCATTTGCATAAATGGTCTTTGGCGCTGGCAGCCCGCATCCAACATCGCGGACAAAGTTCCCGCCGACGAATGGGGCCACTTCAAGGTGCCGGGCTGCTGGCCCGGAATCACCAGCTACATGCAGAAGGACTTCCAGACGGTTCATTCCCATCCGAAGTGGAAGAACGTGAACCTGCGCGGCGTCACCGCAGCCTGGTACCAGCGCCGGATAATCGTGCCCGCGGAATGGGCGGACCGGCGTATCACAGTATCCGCTGAATACGTAAATTCATACGCCGCCGTATATATTGACGGAAAGAAGGCCGGCGAGATTCTGTTCCCGGCCGGAGAAGTCGACTTAACGAACATGTGCCGCCCCGGGGGTACATATGTTCTTTCCCTGCACGTCGTGTCACTTCCGCTGAAGGGCGTTATGCTCTCATACATAGACACGGCCTCGGCCAGGGAAGTTAAGGGCTCGGTAGCAAGGCGGGGGCTATGCGGCGATGTCTTCCTGGTCGGCGAGCCCGCGGGGCCTCGACTGGCCGAGGTAAAGGTCGATACCTCAGTGCGTAAATGGGAGATCACGTTCAATGCGTCTTTGAAGAATACCAAAGCGGGTGAGCCATACTCGCTGGTCGCCCGAGTCACGCAAAATGGTCACAACGTCAGGGAATTCAAAAGCTCAGCATTCAAGACCGAGCAGCGGTTTTCGTTCACTGAGAAATGGAGGCCTGAGAAGCTCTGGGACGTCCACACACCTCAGAACATGTATGAGTTGCATTTGTCGCTGCTGGATGCCGGGGGCAACGTGCTGGATGATTTACCTCCCATCCGCTTCGGATTCCGCGAGTTCCGGATCGACGGCAGAGATTTCTACCTGAATGGCAGCCGCATCTTCCTGTCTGCCCTACCGCTCGATAACGCCCAAGTCGGGGCCGCGGCGGCAACCTACGAGGCGGCGCGGGAGAGCATGAAACGCCTCGGGACCTTCGGCATAAACTTCATGTACACGCACAACTACGGCTGTGAGCCGGGGGCACACCTAAGCTTTTCGGAGATCCTGCGGGCCGCGGACGACATCGGAATGCTGGTCGCCCTTTCCATGCCGCATTTCAGCCATTTCGACTGGGACGCCCCGGATGCCGACCAGAGCAACGGCTACGCACATCTGGCGGAATTCTACGCACATGTCGCACAGAACCATCCGTCGGTTGTAATGTACTCCACGAGCCACAACGCCACCGGCTATAGCGAGGACATGAACCCAGACCTGATTGACGGCCTCTACGACAAGCGGGACCGGTGGGCCCTGAACAATATGAAAAAGGCACTCCGGGCCGAGTCCATAATCAAGCGATTGGACCCAGGCCGCATCGTTTATCATCACGCATCGGGCAATCTCAGCTCGATACACTCGAGTAATTTTTACCCGAACTTCGTCCCGATCCAGGAACTGTCCGATTGGTTCGAGCACTGGGCGGCTGAGGCCGTAAAACCGGCCTTCATGTGCGAATACGGGGCTCCGTTCACCTGGGACTGGGCGATGTACCGTGGGTGGTACAAGGGTAAAAGGGAGTTCGGCAGCGCGGCCGTACCGTGGGAGTTCTGCCTTGCCGAGTGGAATGCGCAGTTCTTCGGAGACCGGGCCTTCCGGATCAGCGAAATGGAGAAAAGGAACCTGCGCTGGGAGGCGAAACAGTTCCGCGATGGAAAGACCTGGCATCGCTGGGATTATCCCCACCGGCTGGGATCGACCGACTTTCCCGAGCGAGAGCCGGTGTTTGAGATGTACTACAGAGACAACTTCCGAGCATTCCGCACCTGGGGAGTATCGGCGAATTCTCCCTGGGAACATCATGTCCTGTTCAAGCTGCGCCCGGGTATGGACAGAAACCGCAGGGAACAGTTGAAGGTCGATTGGGAAAATCTCCAGCGGCCCGGGTTCAGCCCCGACTACAGGGAGCAGCGCTATGAACGGATGGATTTGGCCTACGAAAGTTCGGACTGGGTCCCGACAGCCGGAGCTAAGGCATTGATCCGAAACAACCGACCTCTTTTAGCCTACATCGGCGGTAAGCCCACCCGCTTCACGAGTAAGGACCACAACTTCCTCGCCGGCGAGACAGTCGAAAAGCAGATCATTGTGATCAACAACTCGCGATTGCCGGTGAGCTGTGAGTGCTCGTGGTCGCTGGCCCTTCCCGAGCCGGTAGTTGGTCACAGCAAAATTACTGTGGAAACCGGCCGGCAGGCGCGGATACCAATACGTTTCGTTCTGTCACCGCGACTCAAACCGGGCGAATACAAGCTGAGCGCAAAAGTGCAATTCAGTACCGGCGAAACACAGGAAGATGAATTCTTAATCCATGTTCTTGCCCGCCGGGCGCTCCCACGAGCCGAAGTCAAAGTCGCAGTATTCGACCCAAAGGGACAAACGACAGAGCTTCTCAGAGATATAGGCGTCCTCTATGACATTGTGGATGCAAAAGCAGACCTTCAGGCGTATGAAGTGCTGATCGTCGGCAAGGCCGCCCTGACTGTGGACGGGCCGGCGCCCGACATTAGCCACGTGCGCGACGGGCTCAAAGTAATCGTGTTCGAACAGACGCCGGACGTGCTCGAGAAACGTCTCGGCTTTCGCGTCGCCGAGTATGGTCTGCGTAACGTCTTTCCCCGAGTTCCGGATCATCCCGCCCTGGCGGGACTCCAGACCGAGCACTTGAGAGATTGGCACGGCGAGGCGACGATCCTTCCGCCGCGATTGAAGTATGAGCTGAGCCCAAAGTTCAACTACGCACCGTCGGTGACCTGGTGCGGCATACCGGTTACCCGCGCGTGGCGCTGCGGCTGCCGCGGCAACGTTGCCTCGGTTCTGATCGAGAAGCCCGCATGCGGCGACTTCCTGCCAATCGTAGATGGCGGATTCAGTTTGCAGTACAGCCCGCTGATGGAGTACCGGCAAGGCAAGGGGCTGGTGCTGTTCTGCCAGATGGACGTGACCGGGCGCACCGAGACCGATCCCGCGGCAGAAAAACTGATCTCTAATATCATCGAGTACGTCAGCGAGTGGAAGCCCTCGCCTCGGCGAGAAGTGCTTTACGCCGGCGAGCCAAAAGGCATGACACACCTTCATGCAGCGGGATTAAGGCCCGGCTCTTACGACGGTGAATTTAAGGCCGGCCAGGTGTTAATCGTCGGGCCGGGCAGCAAGACTCTCGCGGCACATAAAGACTCGGTCAGCGCGACGCTAAAGGCCGGCGGACACCTGCTGGCTATCGGCCTGACCCAGGAAGATGCCGATGCGCTGCTGCCCTTTCATGTTTCGACGAACCAGGCAGAACACATTAACGCTTACTTCGATCCGCCGGGGGCGAACTCTTTGCTGGCGGGCGTCGGACCGGCGGACGTGCATAACCGCGACCCGCGCACAATCCCGCTTGTCTCCGAAGGCGCAAATACCGCAGGCAATGGTGTGCTCGCAGTTGCGAGGCGTGCTAACGTGATCTTCTGCCAACTTGTACCCTGGCAGTTCGAATACCAAAACAATTTCGGGCTCAAGCGAACGTTCCGGCGCACCAGTTTTCTCGTGACACGGCTCCTTGGCAATCTGGGGGTGAGCGGCGAAACACCTTTACTGACTCGACTGTCAAGACCGGCTGAAAGCGACGAACCAAGCCGATGGCTTCATGGCTTCTACCTGGATGAGCCCGAAGAATGGGATGACCCCTACCGCTTCTTCCGCTGGTAATATGTTTTTAACTTGTGAATGGAGTGACATCTAATATGATTCGGCGACTTTGTGTTATATCATCAATGGTGCTTATCTACACCGTCTCTTTTGCCCAGGCCGCATATCATATCAAGGCAACTCATCCGCGGCTGTTTATTGAGGACGTAAAGGAGCTGGCCGGACGGTGCTATGGCCCACTCGCCGGTGACTATCAAGTGGTCAAGCAGCGAGCGGACAACACTGTCAGAGCAGGCCGGATTCAGTCCCTCTCCAACCAGTGGTCTATTCCTGAAGACCTCATGAACTGCAGCATCGCTTACTTAGTCGAGCGACACAGGGGCCGCGATGCCCAAAAATACGCCGATGTCATCATCAATCAATGGGGCGATGGAAGTCTTATCTCGAATCCTCAGGGAAGTCACTTCGGATACCATGCGCTCGCCTACGATTGGATTTTCGATGCTATGACGCAGCAGCAACGTATGCAATTCGGCCAGGCTCTTGGCTCCTGGCTGCGATATTTCACTAACGAACCTCGCATTCTGCTCAAATGGGGCCACTGGGAATACAACCAGACCTGGGGGCCGATCCATCTGAACGTTATGAATTGCCGCGATGCAATTACACAAAAACTGCTCATTGCGCTTGCCATAAAGGGCGAAGGCACGAAATACGAGGACGATGCCAGGATGTTCCTCGACTCATGGAACACACAAGTGACGGCTGAATGTGTGCCGGCTTTCAACATGATGGGCGGCGTCTGGTCGGAATCCTATGGCCATGGCGCTTACGGGCCTGTCACCGTAATCCCGTACGCCTTTCATGCATGGCGCACGGCTACGGGCATAGACTTATTCAAGCAGTTAAAGCCCTGGGGGTATCCGGTGGAATCACCACGATGGGTGGCTTATACAATGATGCCCCACAACGAACGCACAGCCTGGATCGACGACGGCAACGGTGCTCGACCTGCCGCCTTTGTCCGCGCCGCGCCAATGCTGCGCGACGGGCTCTCGCAATGGTTTTCCGACCATGGCCGGTCGTGGCTGCGCGAGCGATGGCAGCGAGTCGCGTGCTATGATCCTTCGATACGGGCAACACCGCCGGATAAGCTGCCGCTGGGATATCTCTTTCCGGGTGCGGGGCATGTTTACATGCGCAGTTCCTGGGACGATCCAAACGCCACATGGGCATTCTTTGGTTGCGGCCCGCAGTTCGCCGGACATTCGCGGGACGACGAGGGCCATTTTCTGATCTGTAAGCAAGGCGCTCTGGTCTCTCGACAAGGTGGACAGGGCCACAACGACAGCGACTATTATGCCGGCGGCTCGCTTATCTACAACATTGTCACGATCTTCGATCCTAATGAGAGGTTCCGCCGGAGCAGGAACAATGAGAACGACGGCGGCCTTCTGCGACACGTTTACGAAGGCAGCGGCCTGCCGCGCCGGCGGGGGCATATCGTGGCCTTTGAGCATAAAGCGGATTACACCTATGCCGCCGCGGATATTACTCAGGGCTATAGCGGTAAAAAGGCCCGCGAAGTGACGCGGCAGTTTTTTTACCTTCGTGGAGAGCGTGAGTATTTCGTCGTCTTCGACCGTGTTGAAGCAACTCGTCCCGATTTTGCCCGCCATTTCTTTCTTCATGTCCCGACACAGCCCGAGCGACAGGAAGATCATCTGACATGGCTAAGTCTGCCCGAAGCCGATGGTGACAAAAATGTGTTATCACACGGCCGGTCGCGGATGTTTCTGCACACATTGTTGCCGGAGAAGGCACAGATCTTTACCCGTGGCGGCCCCGGTAAAAAGGCATGGGGCCATCCGCTCGAAGAGACGGCGCAATATAACCATATGTCGAAGGGTCGGATGAAACCTCCGGTGTGCCCCTGGCGGATAGAGGTCGGAGATCCGGGCGGTAGTAGCCGCTCCCTTTTTCTACACGTTTTCGAGATCGCTGATGAGCAGCTTCGTCAGCCGACTGCTGTTAAGTTTGTGGCGCCGGCGGGCGTCGATATTGCGGAGCGATGGCAGATACGTTTCAACCCGGCCGGCCCGCTCGGAGGTAAGGTAAGTGATAAACCGCTGGCAACAACCATCAAAATCGAAAGGCAGTATAATGAATTTTAGCTCGCAGTGTTTTTTTTGCAGGTACCTCAGCTTTTTTTTAGTCATATTAATCTCATTAAACTGCCGGCAGCAATTTGTTCGTTCACAAACGATTAATGAGAAGATTCCCTGGGAACCCATCGGATTGTCCGGGGGAGGCGGCATGTTTTCGCCTGCGATTTCCCCTGCAGATCCTAATTTGATGATGCTCAACTGTGATATGAGCGCGGCGTATATCTCCGAGGACGGCGGCCGCAACTGGCGTATGATCAACCATGCTCAGCTTAGATCGGACACAAGATGCCGGCCGGGATTTCATCCTTCCGATCCCGATGTCATTTATGCTTCATCAGGCGGCCGGCTCCGAATTAGTCGTGACCGCGGCAGAACTTTCTCGCCTCTCGGCGACCTTCGGGAGTCTTTATATGGTGAAATAGCAATAAATCCATCCGACCCGAAAGTTTTGCTCACAGGTACACGTGACGGCAAATGCAGGTTGTCGCGTGACGGCGGAGCTACGTGGACTTTATGCAGCGGGCCGGAAGGCCAGGTTATTGGTTTCCATTTTGACCGCACTCGTCGAGGACATGTTATGTTCGCCGCCACCGACAAGGGCATTTGGCGTTCCGACGATGATGGCCGGACCTGGACAGACAAGACCAATGGTTTGCCATGGAAACCGATACAGGGATTCGCGGCAGGTTCAGATTCAGCTAACAATACCATTATTCTCTACTGCACGGTAAGCAGTAAAGACCAGGGCGGCATTTTCACAGGAGGCGTTTACAGTTCCCGCGACCGCGGCCAGACCTGGCAGCGGGCAATGGGCCACGGCATCAATACCGAAACGAAAAAGGCCGACCAATGGGCCTACGGTTCAATCGCCCAGTACCGGCAACTTCTCACGACCGACAGGAATCCATTGACGGTGTATGTCCTGAATACAAGCACGGGATTCCACCCCCCTT
>JBARRE010000470.1:0-7995 GCA_049644065.1 Sedimentisphaerales bacterium
TAATGCAATCTCGACTCGATGTTCCGGGCCGGTTACTCCGAAGAGGTTGATCGTTCGAAACGTGAAGCGTTTACGGTCACGGCCGTCGAGGAAAAGTTCGACTTTCTCACCGCAGTCGCGCCATGTACCGGCTTCGTCCATTATTTGGAAGCTTCGGAAGTTGGGTGTACATGAAGCGAGAAATACGTTTGCCCTGCTGTTCCGGATTGTCACCTTAGAGGTGATGACATTTGGCGTCCATTCGATCCAGTCCCGCCGGGTAGTCTTTATGAAGTAGGGCGTGTCATAAGCCCAGTGCGGCTTGCCATCGCGATACCATGTATTTTTGCGGAATATCCCGTCTTCAAGCACAACAAGGGTTGAGGTGGGTCTGGCCGGGAACGTGGTGAAGCGATTTGTATCTGTTTCCCAGCTACACCAGCGATAGGTGTCGGGGCGCGTTTCCCACTTTCCGGTCCCCGGGTCCGGCCTCATGGGACTTCGATCGGGACCGACGACGCGAATCACCGATTTTGCCCCGTCGCGCCAAACCTCATCTCGGATTTCCAGGGCCGACAGCGGCACCTTGTTTTTCTCGAAATGGGCGTCGTATTTGGCGTCGATCAGCACCCATTTACTGAACTTATTGACCCAGACCTCGTTGACTCCGTGGTGTCCACCGTCGTCTTTGAGCCCCGGTCCGCAGCCCAGCCGCCGGGTGACGTAACCGAAGCTGTTTAGCACAGCGTGCTGAACAATACTGAAATGCGTGCAATGGAACTTTCCTCCCTTGAGAGCGGCGTCGAGGATAGCGAACGTGTCCCCTCGAGTCTGCGTGGGATTGTCGTTTTCGATAGCGATATTCGACTTGATCCAGTGGCGCAGCAGCAGGATGCGCTTCCATTCGTCGCTTTCGCCGGCCACGACGGCATCGAGGCCATACCTGCTCCGCAATTGGCCGATGCGCGGGCTGGAGTAGTTCTCGAACGCCCGGAATAACTCATTGCCGCAATACCGGGGATTCTCGACGCCCAGCACGACAAACCGGCTGCTCTCGACTGCGGATACCTCCGGCGTCGCCGCCAGAAACAGGGCCAGCAAAACGCTTGCCGTAATAACTCGGAGCCGCCGGGTCCGTACATAGTTGGTCTTTGTGCTGGAATTCATAATCTGTCCTTACTAAGAGAGCCCCAGCCTCCTTTCTCTTATTCGTACAGCTTGGTGCTCATCATCGAAACTCAAAAAATAATAGACTTCCATAATTCTAAAGTTTTCGTTTAAAACGGCAAGCACAGGCTGTTTCTTCTCGTTTCGTTATATATTCCAAGTTCTTTCACTTCAATTGGCAGATAAGTAATTTTTGAAAATTTTTGAAAAAATCTTGACATTTTGCGAAAAATTTATATTATAAAGATAATCCAGATTACTGGAGGTGGATGGCAAAAGCCATCGGGCCCTTTTAGGGCCCTTTTTATTATATGAATTTTTTTCCGAAAATACTGCCTTCGTGCTGATAATATTTCCCTTCAAGAATGGCCACTATTTTTTTGGCAAACGGAGCAAGTTGGGTATCGCGTTTATCGTTTTCTATCAGAATCTCAGTTCGACTTGGATGAGCAATAATATCTGCAATCTGTAAATCCGATATGTTGTTTGCTTTTGGCTTAACCTTGAGTTGCTTGCTAGTGAGTACTATTTGAAAGCGTTCAGGAGTTACATATTCAGTCCCACTTTTCCATAGTCTACTGAACGAATCTTTCAACTTTCGGTCCTTTTTTCCACCTCGTGATTCCGCCATTACATCCCCTTGAGCTTGACGTTGTTCTAAAAAGATTGCATATCGCTCTAAAAGAAGTGCAAGACAATAATGATATGGTTCATATCTCCAGACCTGGTATGTTTCTTTATGAGATTGTTTGTCAAGGCATACACTCACGACAGTATATTCCCAAGTTTTGAGAAAATACAGAAGCTCGGTGTCAAATTGCTTTCTTATCTTCTTGTCCCTTAGTACTTCAAAAGGATGTTTTGCATTGACGATTTCCTTTCTATGAAGAATTATTGGATCATCTGGATGTGAACCAAAATACTTGGATTTTAGAGACTCAATTTGGCGATATAAGGTGCTGTTTACATAATCTAAATCGATGATTACTCCAGTAAGGCTCAAAAAACGATGGATAGGATTATCAGAACTTTTCAAATCTGGGTTACCGCACTCATCGACATACATTCTATATTTCATATTATGTTTGACTTTCGTGAATACTCAAATAATGATCCACTTATCTCATCTATAGGATTCGATTCATACTACCTAACAATAATTAGACTGATCCGCATAAGATGCGGAACTTTGGTTTCCTGTCCGCATAAAACGCCTTTGTCGAAGAAACCATACGAAACAGAATATAGCGAACCATGGCAAAATATCAATCGCGATTTTCAATATTTTCGAAACAATCTATATGGGCATATTGAGCATTTATTAAAACATCCTGTCGGTCGTCCACCGAAGAAACCAATTGTTCAATATCACAGTTTTCAATAAGAATGACACAAGACAAGCCACTTGCTTGTCCATTCTGTTCTCTGTCTTCTCCGCAAGGCGTCCCGAGGACTGAATTCTGTATTCTATCCTGTACCTTTTTCCTTGATTCCGTGAATTTTAACCGAATAACCAAAAGCAGCTTGACACTGTCGGCACGGCGGGCTATATTTCGAATGTAGATGTCATCTGGTTATGCTGTCGATATTGCTTTTATATGCGATATTCCAGTTCTGGCCGTCGCAGACGCCGGCAAGAGCAGCCCAGCAAGTCAAATTTCTCTTCTGGCAGATTCCAATTTCCACCGATCTGCGTCTTTTGGCTGTTGTTGTGTTTACAGGCGCGCTGGGCGGCCAAATCCATGCGCTGCGTTCGTTTGCCTCGTATGTTGGCAACCGAAAGCTAAAGGTCAGTTGGCTCGTGCGATATTTCTTGACGCCGTTCGTGGCAGCCAGCCTGGCGCTGGTGTTCTACTTTGTAATACGTGCCGGCTTCTTTCCCACAAACACAACGACTCAGAATATGAACGTTTACGGATTCGCAGGCCTGGCCGGCCTTGTGGGATTGTTCTCGACTATGGCGGTTAATAAGCTTAGGCGTATGGCCGAAGAATTACTCGGACCGCTTGAAAACGAAGGGGATCCCGTGAGGGAAAAACCCAAACCCAAAAGTTAGAAGCGGCACAATCGCCAGTCATATTATGTGCCGCCTGGGCTTGCCGAAACTGCTCCGGCCTGCATTATTCGGTCCTGGCCTGCCAATATTCACTTACATCGGAACTGTTAATGATCGTTGATGCTGATTGCCATATTTCGCCGCTGCGAGAGCGAAACCATATTCCGGCAGATGAGCTGCTTCGCATGATGGATCGGGCGGGGGTGGAGAAGGCTCTTGTCTGGCTGACGCCGCCCTACCGGCGCGAGATTGATGAATCCAACGCTTATGTTTACGAGGCGGCCAAAGCGCATCCCGACAGGCTGCTCGGCTTCGGCTGGGCCGACCCGCGGCTGGGCGTGCAAAAGGCAAAAGACATGGTGAAAAAATGCGTCGAGGAGTATGGCTTTTTCGGCGTGAAACTCAACGGCGCGCAGAACGAGTTTTTTATCGACGACCCGAAGATTGCGATGCCGGTGGTGGAAGAAATAGCCGGGACGGGAAAGCTGATCGCCTTTCACTGCGGAGCCGATGCTTACGAAAGGACGCATCCGGCACGAATCGCAAAGATCGCCGGGCAATACCCCGAGATGCAGATATTGTGCGTTCATATGGGCGGAGTGCGGGTGCCGGATTTGAGCAAGGCGGCGATCGAACTGGCCCGGCAGCATCCGAATGTGATGCTCATCGGCAGCGAGATTAATCCGATTTCTGTGCTTAAGGCGATCAAGAGTCTTGGGGCGGAGAGAGTCTGCTTCGGCAGCGATGCGCCGTTCGGATTGATGCACGTATGCGTGGCGATGTACGATGCGTTGCTGGACGGCGAGGTTACGAAGGAGGAGAAGGCAAAAATTATGGGAGGAAATATTCTGGGGCTGTGCGGCATTGATGATTAGCAACGGGAGGGATTATGCATTTCGCCGCTGAAGGCCCTGCCAATAAACGCCGGCATGAAATTATTGCCGATTCACAAATAAAAAACCGAGCAGGTTTCATTTTGCCTGCTCGGGTTAAGTGCTACGTAAAATATCGCGTATGAAAACTTTTAAAAGCGATTTACATTACGCTGGGCTTTACGCATACGCCGGCGATTTTTCTCCGAAGGCTTCTCATAATAAGCATTTCGCTTCATGTCCCTTATTAGACCTTCTTTTTCGCACATTTTCTTAAAACGCCGTATCATTTGCTGTACTGATTCGCCTGCCCGCGATTTAACTTTCAACATAAAAAAATTATCCTTACTATTCCTCTAATATTAGAAGTTACCACAAATCAACAATACATTTAGTTCGTCAAAAATCGTAAGAGTCATCACTCTAAAGCAGATTTTTCGCTTTTTCAAGACAAAAATAAATTTCACTATCGGTTTTTGCTGAAAAACTTCAATTTTGTCCGATAAGTATCAGGCATCAGCCCCATAAACCTGCGTATTTGCCTGTTTTAATGATTTCTTGAACGATTCGTGTGAATATGTTAAAATAAAACCGTGTTCTTGGAGGTATATTTAATTGGAGAAGTTTCGTCAGACACTGAAAGTCAAAAAAGAGCGGGCCATTCTGGTCGCCGCGTTCCTCCGTAATTCCAATTATGGGGACGATTTATCTGAGCTTACGGCCTTAGCCGAAAGTGCCGGAGCGGTCGTAGTCGACAGGTTCCAGCAGAAAATTCGCAAGATAAATCCTTCTACATACGTAGGTAAGGGCAAAGCCGACCAGCTTGCCGGTCGAGTCAAGCGGTTCGAGGCTGATGTCGTCATATTCGATAATGACCTCTCGCCGGGCCAGATTCGCGAGCTTGAGGAGATCGTCGAAGTCAAAGTTCTCGACCGCAGCGAGCTGATTCTGGACATTTTCGCCACCAAGGCAAAGACCAGGCAGGCCAAGCTTCAGGTCGAGCTGGCCCAGTTGGAATACACATATCCCCGATTGGCCCGGATGTGGTCGCACCTGGACAGCGTCGCGGGGGTCGGCGGCGCAACCGCTGCCGGCGCGGTCGGCGGCATAGGCACCAGAGGCACCGGCGAGCAGCAGCTCGAAATCGACCGCCGGCTTGTTAGCAAACGCATCACAGATCTGAAACGTGAGCTTACAAATATCCACAAACGCAGGATTCGCGAGATTGACGGGCGAAAAGGCCTCTTCAAAATCTGCCTTGTCGGCTACACAAACGCCGGCAAAAGCACGCTGCTCAACACCCTCACCGATGCAGGTGTTTTTGTCGAGGACAGGCTCTTTGCGACACTGGATACGCGCACAAGAAGATGGATGCCGGCCAAGGGCGTAGAAGTCCTCTTAAGCGATACCGTCGGCTTCGTCAAAAACCTGCCGCATCAATTGGTTGCCTCGTTCAAGGCAACACTCGAAGAGGCCTTCAACGCCGATCTGCTCCTGCATATCATCGATGTATCGAGCCCCGATACGCTAAAGCAAATCGAATCCGTCAACAACGTCTTAAAAGAAATCGGCTGCGGCGAAAAACCAATTTTAGAGGTCCTCAACAAGGTCGATGTCGTCAGAAATATCAGCGACCTGGAGACTCTGCAAACGCTCTATCGAGATGCGGTCAGCATCTCAGCCAAAACGCGTTTCGGCATCGATAGCCTCTGCGAAGCGGTCACAACAAGATATAAGGGCAACGAACTTCTGCTGCGCGTTACCAGTAGCCATTCGAACGGCAAAGTCCAAAGTTTTCTTCGCGCCCGAGGCCGGATTATCAAAGAGCAATACTCCGACAATTCCGTCCTGATTGAAGCACAATTAGGCAGAAACCAACTGCCCGGACTGAAACGACTCCGGCCAGATATGATTGAAATCGTAAACGAATGAATTTTTATATTAGACACGGATTAACTTGACGCGGCCTCGGGCTTCGCCCTTTGGCCGCAACCAAAAGATTATAGATCGGCTCTTGCGGACCCGGCGAATTGTTTTTCGCCTTCGCCTTTCTTTTCGCCGCCTCAGTTTCTTGCGAAGGCGGAGAAAAGCGGACTACGGCGAAAATCAAAAGACCAAAAGTTCTTTTTTGAAGAAAACCTCATAACATATTGTAAACAAATAGGTTACAGTTGGATGATTCAAAAAACACGCACAAAAAACAAGAAGTTGAAAGATTGTATTTCAGATTGACTCTGTTTAAAGAATAAGGATAAAAATCTCGATAAATCCTGTATTTCCTGTCAAAAAAATAGAAAATAATAAATCGTAAATAGTAAATACCAAAGTCTTCTGACTTCTGTATTCTGTCTTCTTATTGTTTGAATGAGGTGAATTATGGAAAAACAAATTGAATCCAGGGGCGGCAGCCGGTTGGCTATTGTCAGGAAGGTCCTTGTTTACGGAACATTATCCTGTCTGGCCTTTCTTCTTGTCGCATTTGTGATGCTCTGGTGGTCTCTCAGTTCGAGCATCAAAGAGATTAGTGCCGAGGCGACACAACAATACCCGGGCGACAGGGTCGAGGCATTGATTACATACGTGAATTCTGAAAACCACAGTCTCAGGCAACGGAATCGTGCCGTCTGGGCGCTCGGCCAAATCGGCGATGATCGTGCTTTACCCGTCTTAGAGAAATCATACACGGGCGGGCCCTGCGACCACGACAATTTGTTGTGCCAGCGAGAACTCCAAAAAGCTATAAAGAAATGCAAAAGCAGCTTCAACGCAACCGCATGGCTGCCAAGATAATTTCGTATCTCGTATAGCGTATGTCGTATATCGTATGTCGCCAGTTGATTCTCGTCGTCATTGCGAAGGAGCTTGCCCCTTAGGGGCGAGCGACTGCGGCAATCTTCATATCGAAATTAATTAACCGCAGGGAACGCTGGGATCGCAGAGAAATAGTCATTATCAAGTTACTCAGACACTGATTAGCACTGAAGAACACTGTTAAATTAAAAGAAATAGATAAACACCGTGTAAATCTGTGTAGATCCGTGTCAGAAGAATTTTTATTTTTGCCTTTTGCCTTTTTACTTTTTACTTGTTTGTAATCAAACATCATCTATAATTGAACATAGAGGACTTGACAGCTCTGAAGCGGCAACGTCGTAGTTTGTGCTTTCTTGATTTATGCCGAGAGGCTTGGGATGTTATACGGAAACCAAATAATCCATAGTTCTATCAACACAAGAAAGGGAGAGAAATGAATACTTCAGAAATCTTTGGCTTAATAATCAGATGTATCGGCCTTGCATTAACCCTTCTCGGAATCCATGAAATCTATCGAGCCCTAATAATGGCAGTGCAAGATATTTCTATGACATCTTTTATACCTCTCCTGTTCGGAATCCCTAATTTGTTATTAGGCATTTGGTTCTTGCGTGGTGCTCCGTGGCTGATGTCATTCAGCTATCCCCAACATAAAATAAAAGAGAATTAATTAGGGACATTTAATGTTTTTAGGCTTCGTTCACCTGTGGCGTGGCCATGAGCAATAGGTCGACCGAAAAGTAGAATTAGGCCCAAGGCGCAAAGAAGAAAAAGCAGGCTGAAGCTGTTAATAAACAAAAGTAAAAGAACTGAATAAGGCAACATAAATGTCAGCGGAAAAGTGTCTGATCCCTTGTTCCCTTTATTTTTTCGTGTTTATTAGTGTTAATTCGTGGTTTCAAGTTTTCTTGTCGAATTTGTTTGTTTTTGGATTGGACAATAGGTAAAATACGTCACGTGTTTGTGAGTTTACGTAACGAGAGGGAATCCGTGGCGAAAGCACCATGAACCGGCACCATCGATAGATCAGCCAGACGGATTTCACAATAGCCGAACTTGGGCAGTGTATGAGAAAATGTACCGGACACCAATGGCACTGTCATGCCT
>JBARRE010000471.1:0-7551 GCA_049644065.1 Sedimentisphaerales bacterium
GCCAGGATGTCGACCATGACTGGACGAACGTTGTCTTCGGCGTATCAACAGGCTTTGATTTAGCTGAAGAACTCGTCCTGACTCCCGGATTGTATCACCAGATCTCAATGGATAATACGGTAAATGACGAGGACGAGACCTGGGCCACCTTAAGTTTGACATACAAATTCTAAAGCGATTCAGAATCTATTGTGCAATATCTGAAGAAAAGGCTGGTTTCAGAAACCAGCCTTTTCTATTTGATTTGAGATGGCGGAAACAATTTGATAGCTTCCGGTCAGCCCCGTCTGACCTTCCTGTAAAAACTTCTATTTAAATTTGTCAATATAACTCAGCCGTGAGAGAATTTGGCATGGCTTGTATCAAGACGTTAATTAGGAACATAAATCTGTTGTCAAAACAATCAAATGAACTATATTAAAAAAAACATGAGCTATTCGGCATGCTGCTTCAACAGAACTTCTCTGACTAAAAGCACGCCGAAATCAGGGGTATCTTGATCAGCTAAAATGCTAACGCTAATCAACACAAACAGAATGGCTCCCTTAATTGGGCCGATCGGGATAGACTATGTCGCCGCTTCAGCCGAAAAGGTGGGTATAGATGTCGAAGTCGTTGACCTCGGCTTAGCCGACCAACCGGAAAAGGCCATAAAAGATTACTTTTCCACCCGAGAGCCTGAATTGATCGGACTTTCTTTTCGAAATGCCGACGATTGTTTTTGGCCCAGCGCCGATTGGTTTGTTCCCGGATTGAAAGATACGATTAAAGCTATCCGCGCTATGACCAACGCCCCGATTGTCATTGGTGGTGTTGGATTTTCAATATTTGCCAAGTCAATTATTGAGTACACCGGAGCTGATTTTGGCATATTAGGCGATGGGGAAACGGCAATAACCGCACTAATCCGCCAGTTGCAGGCAGCAAGAAAATTTAAAGATGTCCCTGGTCTTATATGGCAGGAAAATAACAGAATCCACAATAATCCACCATCGTGGCCAAATTCTATTTCATTGGGTACTGCTCGCAATTTCATTGATAATCCAGGCTATTTTAAGCACGGTGGGCAATGTGGACTGGAAACCAAACGGGGCTGTAATCGCCACTGCATATACTGCGCCGATCCGTTGTCAAAAGGAACCATGCTGCGACTGCGAAATCCTTCTGAAGTCGCCGATGAGGTTGAGTCATTGTTTTCGCAGGGCATCGATGTATTGCACCTTTGCGACTCCGAGTTCAACGTGCCCCGAAACCACGCTTACGCAATCTGCGAGGAACTCAACAGGCGCTCACTGGGAGGCAAGATTCGATGGTATGCCTATCTGTCACCATCGCCGTTCGACGCAGACTTGGCCGAAGCAATGGCACGAGCCGGATGTGTCGGAATAGACTTCACGGGAGATTCCGGCTCCGAATCGATGCTCCGGACTTACCGCCAGCAGCACAGCAGAGAAGACCTTGCCGCAACAGTCAAACTCTGTCGGGAAAATAATATCGCCGTCATGATAGATCTTTTGCTGGGCGGGCCGGGCGAAACCCCGCAAACAGTTCGTCAGACAATTGATTTCATAAAGAAAATTGAGCCTGACTGTGCCGGTGCCGCACTCGGCATACGCGTTTACCCCGGCACTGCTATGGAAAAAATCGTCGCCGAAGAAATCCGGAATCCAACGAATGGCAATATCCGCCGAAAATACAGCGGGCCCATAAATCTGCTCAAGCCGACCTTCTACATCTCCAAAGCTTTGGGCGAGCGTCCGGCGGAACTCATCAGGGATTTAATCGCCGGCGACCGAAGGTTCTTCGAGCCTGCACTTGAGACTCCCAATCAAACCACCAATAGTGGCGATACCGCCAATTACAACTACAATGAAAACCTGCTGCTCACAGAGGCTATCAGCGAAGGCGCACGCGGCGCATATTGGGACATCTTACGGCACCTTCGAAGCATTTGAGCGTGTTGTCCCAAGAGACAGGGGCTAATACCAATTGGAATAAATTCCTGCGCCACGCTGTCATTCACTCAAAATACAGTCATTCCCGCGAAGGCGGGAATCCAGCTTTTATCCCATACTGTAGTCTTGGCAACAACTTCCCTGCATCCCTTGGAGAAAACCGCCGCATCACGTCTTTGCGAGGCCCGAAGGGCCGTGGCAATCTCTCCTCCGACAGGCCCAGTAAGCCGTCTATGTGTCTGAAATTGGCTTTGTTTGGCTTTGTTTTTTTACTGCCTCTAACCATCTAAATCTCCGTAAACCATTATTATTACTGATTTAACGCAATTTTGCCCCTTCGGCAAATTGGCTTTGTTTTTTCAAATTAGCAACAAATCAAAACCGCGGATTTCGCTGATTATGCGGAATAAAAGAAAAATCGTAAATCGCAAGTCGTAAATCGTAAATATCAAAGTCTTTTCCCTTATTTACATCTATATTTCTCCATTCCCCATACGATAAACGTATGTTATATGTATATTATATCATATTTAGAGTTGGATTTCAAGTGAAATCTGAAAAAATCTCCGTGAAATATACCGCTTAGGGAAAAGGGGGACAGGTTTATCTTTTTGCTATTGGTGAGAGGTTCTTTGTGTTGTAACAAAAATTCGTTTGAGCTAAGATTCTGCCTGGAGAATCCATTGACGCAGGAGATGCATGCCTCTATCGCGCTCTTTAAGTTCCGTAAGGAAACGGAGAAAGTTTTGCTTCTGCTCATATCGGGGGATACTATGCAGGCGGTCCGGGTCGCTGGGGAGGCCATAATCCTCTGGTCGAATTCCTGATGATTTGGCTCTCTCAATGAGCCAGTCCTCCAGCTTAGGACAGATCATGACAAGCCTTTGACCCCCGCTGCCCTGGCGAGTCAATAGATGAAGTCCTTCAGCAGAGTCCGTCTGCCGATAGCTGCTCATGTCTTGAGGTTGGAGTTTCCCAGGATCTTCGTCCACCATGCCAACGTCATGGGCACGCTCTTTCAGCTTCTTGACCAGTTCGTATTTGCCCCCAAAATGCAGTAACTGTTTCCTGGGGAGCCCAAGGGCTCGAAGTACAGCTTCGTCTGCATTACATTCCACGAGGACCTTCATCAATCTTCCTCAATGAAACGATCCAGGTTGAAGAAGGGATCAGCCTCCATCAACTCCGAAAGCTGATTTGCGGTCAGGGGCTTGACCCGCGTCTGGAAGTCCTTGAAATAGGTGATGAAAACCTGGATGTCCTCCTTGCGGGCCTTTTCGATGATGGCAGAGAGCAGATACGGATTGTGCGTGGCAATGAAGAACTGGTTGGTCTGGTCCAGGGCGATTCGCTCCCCGAGGTACTTAGTATAGTACGGAAAGGCATTAGACTCCGGCTCCTCGAAGACCAGTACCGAATCCTTGTTGGAGGCGATGGCCACTGTGTAGAAGATGATCCGACGGAGTGTATCCGAAGACAGAGCATAGGGGTAGCTGAAGACCAGGTCGTCTGTTTGCTTTTGAAGCTCAATGAGTTTTTCCTGTGGTTTTAGGACCAGCCTCAATCCATATTTTCGGAAGAATTCCTTCATAGTCTCGCGGAGATTCTCTGAACCGAAAACGACAGAGAAGAGATTTGCCCCGTCCGGCGGTTTAAGGCCGCCCGGCGTGGCGTCGGTGTAGTTCGGCAAGTTCTTGAAACGAAAGAATTTAATGTCTTCAGTCTGCTGAACAACCTGGCCACCAACGAAATTGCCCTGATAATTTGTAATAACACGTGCACCAGTATTAGAGGGGCTTCGAAACTCAAATCGATCGTTTACGAAACGGGCATGCAATATCACTTCAGGTTTCCCGGATGATAAGAACAAGGACATTTGAATTTCATGATCAAGCAATTGGTCATAGAATAAGTTCTGCATAGCTTGGTTATATCGGACGTAATCACCCAGATTCCGGTCCGGATTGGCCCACCAAGACATCAGCGCCAGCGCCTCCAGGATATTGGACTTGCCTGTGTTGGGCTCGCCTATGAACAGGTTGACCTTCTTACTCTCGATATCCAACTGACGAACCGATTTGAAGTTTGATACACTAAGCTTTGTAATCATAGCCACATTTCCAATAGGATCTTAATGCAACGTTGACTATTGAGCAATTTTTCCACTGATAATAACAATTATAGCAAAGGCGGTGTGAGAACCAAGAGAAAAAGCAGGGAATAATGGGGTAACATCTTTTTGACAATTTATTTCTGTATTTTATTGGATACGATACATTTTTCAATGAGCTTTGATCCGTGGGCAAAGGCCCACCCTACGTCATTGCCTTATTTTACATGCGATATCCCGGCCCTATGATTCCTTATGCTCAGCTTGTTGGCAAGAACGAAGAAAAAGAGGTTGCAGAACACGCCGATTGCCAGGCCTTCTATGCCCGCCGGTGTTTTCAGCAGGTAATTCCATGCCAGAGTCCCAACGGCGCCGGCCAAAGTTCCAGCTAAGAATCCGGCCCTCGTGACTCTGACTCCCAGCAGTACCGCAGCCAACGGAACTACGATGATCGGCGCCCAGAAATTGTAGGCGTAAATAAGAATGTCGAGGATGCTGGGAATCTTAATCGCAAAGATCACGGCAAGAATTCCCACGAGGCAGTTCGTCAGTTTGGCCAAAAGCAGCTCTCTTCGTTTGGACATGGGATTCCTGCGAAGGGGCTTGACTATATCATTGATGCAGCAGGTGGCCGCCCCGTTGAGAAACGAGTCAGCCGAGGACATCACGATTGCGATGATCCCCGCGATGACGACACCCCGCACACCGATGGGCAACACCGTACGAACAACATAGGGCATGGCCATGTTAGGATCCAATTCAGGATCAAGCGTCAGGGCCACCAAACCAATGGCGCCTGTAATCGCAAAGAAGGGAATCGAAAAGATGCCACTGAGCATCGTCCCGCGAGCGGTGTGTCCGGCGTCTTTAGCCATAAACAGCCGCTGCACGTAAGGCGGCACAAGGGTCTCACCGAGCAGAAACGTCAAGAACAGCGACAGAAAGGCGCCAATGGTCATCCCCTCGCCCGGGATCGAAAAGTGGCCCGCCGGCACTGCGGCTTTTATAGCAGAAAATCCGCCCAGCTTCACTATGCCAAATATAAGCGCTGCGGGCAGGCCAATAGCAAGTACACAGAATTGGATGACATCTGTCAACACCACCGCTCGCATACCACCTACTGTCGAGTAGGCAATAACAATGCCGCAACCGATCAGGATGCCCCAAATCGGTCTGATGTCAAGGAACACGTTGAAGATGATGCCCATCGCTCCTACCTGGGCGCCGACAATTCCCGCACAGAGAAAGACCGAGAAGAATCCGGAGACGATTCTTGCCGGCTTTCCATAACCTTGGCTCATAAGATCGCCAACAGAAATAACACCGGTGAAATTGTTCGTCCTCGGTGCGATGAATTTGGCAACGAGAATCTCTTTCAGGCTGAATCCCCACAGGGCAACGATGTTAACAATACCAAAGCGAAAAACCTTCTCAGCATTGCCTATGGAAAATCCACCTCCGATGAACGAAGCCGAAAGAGTGGCGAAAATCACCATCGAACCATATGAGCGGTGGGACACGGAAAAGTCCGCCAGAGTCTTCATGCCCTTGCCGCTCCGCAATCCCACTGCAAGGATTACGAGCAGATAGAGTGTGATGATCGCATAATCCAGAATCATTATACAGCCACTTCGTTAAAGAACGCAATTGGAGGAATCTGGCCCATCGTTTTTAGACCGGGGCTTGTCTGAAGAATCGACCTGACAGCATTCAAAGTCATAGCACACGTAGCGATGTCACCATTAACGCCGCCGGAAATTCTGGATTTAATCTCAGGCTCTCCGTCGATATGCACCTGGTCATAGGATTCCGGCTCGCCGACCGCCGCTCTGAAATTCAGAGTTATCACCTCCTGTTCGCCCACAAAGCCCCTGCCGACCTGTTGCACACCACAAGCCATGCCTTTCGTGATCGGTTTGTAGCCGGTATCGATTTGACTTTCAGCAATGACCGGTTCGAGGCTTTCGGTGTTCCGGTCGAGTTTCCAGCCAAGACGCTCGGCAATTAAATCTACCGATTCGGGCAGTCCGACATGTCGGAGCGTGCCAGCTTTCCTCTTAACCTCAAACTCCTCCAGCGTCAAGCCGGCCCCGATTTTCTGCTGGAACGGAATTCGGCGTACTGAGGCGTCCTGGACCCGCCAGACTTCCACTTTCCTGACGTCCTGGCACAAACCCGTTAGAACGGTTGGAAGCAGATCCATCAGATACCCGGGATTGACTCCTGTGCCGACACAGGCAACGCCATTCTGTCGGCATATCTCATCGATCCTTCCTGCGACTTCAGGATTAGTCTTCCATGGGAAGAAAAGCTCTTCGCATGTTGAAACAATGTTGAGCTTGTCATTGGCAAGTTCGACAATCTGTTTCTCAAGAGAGACAATACTGCTAACAGTAGTCACCAACGCTACTTCAGCCGGCTTAGTCTTGATCGCTTCATTAAGATTGTCTGTGACAGTAATTCCGAGCGACTCGATTCCGCACAAATCACCAAGTTCTCTGCCTGCCTTGTCAGGAGCAGGGTCAACCGCACCAACGATGTTGAAACACACACGTTCCACTGCGAACCTGATTATCTTTTGTCCGAGAGGCCCAATTCCTACCTGAACAATATTGATCATTTACTTGAAGTCCTTTGTTGATTAAAACGTTGATTAGTTCTTATATGATAACAGCTATGAATTACCCGGTATTACAGGCAACAAAATATGCGAGGGGCGTTCTTTATCATGGTAAATGGTTTGCGTCGCCTTGATGAACTTCGTACCGGCGCCAAACGGCTCGCCCGTGTTTAGATTCCTGTCGAAACGTGGGAAATTGCTGCTGGATATCTCGACTCTGATTTTATGGCCGGGCAGAAAAGCGTTGCTTGTCACCCACAGGTCGATCTCGTAACGACAAACCTTGTCGGGCTGAATGAGGCTCGCAGAGCTTTTAGAATCGCGGTAGCTCGCGCGTGCGATACCGTCGCAGAGATTAAAAGGGCGTCCATCGGGATGGACATCCAGCAGCTTTGCCGTGAAGTCGGTATCTTTTACCGTGCTGGCGGCGTAAAGAACCACCTTGACCGGCCCTGTTACCTCCAGCTCGGTCTTTAGCGCTTCGCTGGTGAAAACGAGAACATCGTTTCTTTTCTCGACCTCGCTCTGGTCTCGCTGCCCGGCGGGACAGCCCACCAGGTTGCATCCGCCGGCCGTGGGAATCGGGTCGTTCGGATCGTACACGAATTCGTCGCCGGGCTCCTCGGAAGGCTTCGCTGTTGCTAATTTCCCATCTCCCTCGGCAGTGTTCGCAGAGCCTTTGCTGCGAAAATAATAAGGTGTGTATTCGGTTCGCTCCAACGGCCACTGCTGCTCATCTCGCCACTGGTTGCGCCCCATCACGAAAATACGAAAAACCGGCCACGTGTCGGCACCTGTTTTATCGTCCTTTAACCAGCAATCGAACCATTTCGTCTGCAACTCGCGCAGGTTGATCACCGATTCTT
>JBARRE010000472.1:0-2283 GCA_049644065.1 Sedimentisphaerales bacterium
ATTTAACATATGTCCAAAGCAAGCTTTTATTCGAATAGCTTTGCCGATATCTGAATTTAGGCCTGTTTGTGTCCCTTGGTGTTCATGCGTTTTGCGTCCTTACTTTTACCTGGAAGCCGCCGGGTACTGGTGTTTCCGATACCACATACATGTAGCCGCCGCCGCAACCGAAGAACATTGCGCCCGGATAGTTTTTCTGATAGAATGCCAGCAGAGCCTTGAGATCCAGTTTTAGAGTCGGATGCTCAACTACATCCGGCAGAATCATCTCCCAGCACTGCATGCAATCGTTAAAGGACGCACCGAGGCTAGCCAGGTCCTTACTGATGATCGCATCGAAGCAGTCCCGGCCTGATTTACCGAGCCGGGCCACCCACTGCGGATCGAAGTTCTTGCGCCCCAGGGGATTGTATCCGTCCGGGCGTTGGTTCATGGGTACGAGATAGAGGACCGAACTGAGCCATGCGGCTATGTTCGGATCATTGTTGGATTCTATATGCCGGGGGAAGTAACCGCCCTCATAATTGATGTCGTAATCCAGCCTGTTGATGCCGGGATATATCAGGCCGATCATGTCCTGAGAACCCGAGAGTTCTGCTTTGCCTTCGTTTTCGAGACGGTAGAGTTCCCTGACTAATTCGGCTTTGTCGCGATTCGGTATTTCTCCGTTCCATATCTTCATGGCTATAATACGCGTGCTGGAACAGATACCGCTGCGGTCCATAAAACGGTACTGGGCCGCGACCTGCACCGTGACCATAGACCCAGGGGCGGAGGGATTGTGCCTGGAGACATAGGGCTGGTCAATCCATCCGCCGGCCAGGGCCAGACGGTAGGGTATGTTTCCCACAATGTCCGTTATTTGAGTTTTGGATTGCCGAGTCATGGAACATCTATCACTTAGCTTACAGTTCGCTTGCCCGCCTTACGATCTTTGTATTGCTGTTCGATCCAGGCATACGTCTTTTTCATACCTTCTTCCAGCGGCGTGCTCGGGGCCCACCCCAGTACCTGTTGGATGAAGGTGTTGTCACTGTTTCGGCCGGCAACGCCTCGCGGCGCATCCATGTCATGTTGCCGCTGCAATTTGATGCCCCCGATCTTTTCGGCAATGGAGACCAGATCGTTAATCGAGATCAGGAAATCGCTGCCCAAATTGATCGGCGTAGCAATCAATTGCTCGCAGTGCATAATCATGTCGATACCCTTAGTGCAGTCGTCGATATACATGAAGCTGCGAGTCTGGTGACCGTCGCCCCATATTACGATTTCGTGCTTACCCGTATCCTTGGCCTCGATGACCTTACGGCAAAGGGCCGCCGGGGCTTTTTCGCGTCCGCCGTCCCAAGTACCGTTCGGTCCGTAGACGTTATGGAAACGGGCAATGGCAGTATGCAGACCGCGTTCGGCCCGGTATTCCTGGCAGAACATCTCGGACATGAGCTTTTCCCAGCCATACCCGCGTTCGGCCATTGCGGGGTAGGCGTCCGATTCCTTTAATGCCCGCACGTT
Organism: Sedimentisphaerales bacterium; assembly: GCA_049644065.1. GTDB lineage: Bacteria > Planctomycetota > Phycisphaerae > Sedimentisphaerales > Anaerobacaceae > JAFGPJ01. The sequence goes on from JBARRE010000472.1 coordinate 1,513, forward strand.
CGGATCCTTTTGCAGTTCAACATTGTAAGCACAAGCCGAAGATGAGTAGAAATACCGCTGAGCCCCGGCACGATACGCCGCTTCGATCATGTGGGTGTTGATCAGGATACTGCGCAGGCACTCGATACGGAAGCGTTCGATAAAGCCCATTCCTCCCATATCCGCGGCGAGGTTGTAGACTTCGACCGCGCCCTGACAGGCCTTGCGGCAGTTATAATCGTCGCTTAAGTCCAGGCACAGAGATTCGACTCGGTCGGTAACCTGATACCATTCGGGAAGTGGTTTCTTATCGATAGCACGAATACGCGTGAAGCCCTGGTCATGGAAATAACGGGCCAGTGACCCTGCGATAAAACCGCCGGCGCCGGCGATAACGATCTGATCGTCTTTTTTCAGCATTGAACTTGCCGTAGGATTATCTTTAGCTTTCATAAACGCCCTTTCTTCAAGTTTTCCTATTGCAGATGGATTTGACTATTCGAAAAGCACTTTCAGCTTTTCTTTTTCATCCGCCTTTATCCGCCCCTGCTCGGTCCAGACCGCCAGGTCGAGGCTATTCCGGCAGTGACAATCTTCGCCGATAAGCTTATGCTCGCTGCTCAGGACGGCCTCTATAAGTTCCAGGCAGTTGTTCGTCGCCGCCTGCAGGTTTCCTATGATTTCTTTAAGCAATGTCTGCTTGTCTTTCCCGCTCTCGTGCGGTTTCCAGCAGTCGTAATCGCTGGCCAGCGCGATAAGGGCGTAACAGATTTGTGCTTCTCTGGCCAGTTT
>JBARRE010000473.1:0-6444 GCA_049644065.1 Sedimentisphaerales bacterium
GTTCTCTTTTGTATACTAAATCGAACTTGTCCAGTATTTCATCAGATGGCAGTTTATGAGCCTTGTCGTTACCGCGAAACAAAACAGCAGGTATTTTCAATGGATCAATCCATTCAAAATGTTTAAGCCTTATACCTCCCTTGTGGAACTTGCTATTCACTACGACAATATCATAGTGGCTATTTATAAAATCCCTATTATTCAGGACCCACTCTATCGACTTGCTGTCTACTTCGCATGAACTGGACAACGCAGCCTCAAAAAAACCATCCTGTCCAACGAATTCTTTCCTTTTGCGCCAAGCTCTATAAGATTTTTTAATTGACTTTATGGTCCAACTCTTAAACCATTTACGACGAATATAAAGTACTTTTAAAGACTGACTTTGCATTTTAAATCTGATTTCCAATCACCTGAGCCTGTTGCACAATGATTTTCGAATCCAACCGCCGGGTTCGATGGCTGATTGAGTGAGACGGCTCAATTTTCTCGTTCTCATACAGCTTCTGTTAAATATTGCCTGGTTAATCACTTTTTGGCGGCTGAGCAACTAAAACTGTGATCCAATCCACTAAAAACGACCCTTTTCTCAATTCCAGCGGGCCTTTCCTTTTCGCCACAATTTCAATAAGGTTATGCGTAGCGCAAATCAGCGACCATTCGCTACGACATGCTTCAAATCCTCACCGCATAAATCTGTCAAAGCCAGTTCAACATCTCTAAAAAACTTACACTAAAAATCGGGATTAACCGCGATCGTATATGCACGCTCAAAATCACCTGCATCAAGCGCAGAGCCGATCAACCTTAGCCTCCATGACTCATTTAAAAATCCCTTTTCGATCCCCCTATTTGGGTAAGCCTCCGCATTTACTGAAAAGTCTTTCAAAAAGGAATTTCTTCTATCAAGAATCCAGCCGCGACCAACTCCCAATAGCTCATTATCTATAACAACAAATCGCCCAGTTTTTTTGTCCAGCAGGATATTCACCTCTGAAAGATCGGGGTGCGACAACCGTACTTCAATGTTATCTTTGACTCTTTCATAAGCATCTTGCCAAAATAGAATGAATTCCTGAATAAAGTCAAGGACACGCCACGGCTTAAGACGTTTAATGAGATAATCTTGAAAATAACAGAATGCCCCTCCATGATGAGCCGCCACATGGATCAACTCTTTACTGTTCTGGCATTCAGATAAAAATCTTCTAATTTCTTCGGCAGCTCGATCAAACAAAGAACTATCAAGTTTTTTTAATGGTAGACCATCGATCCATTCCTCCACCATATGAGTTTGATCAGACACAATGAGCCTTGGAAAGAACTGCCGCCCAAGATCAGTCGACTCAAGGCTCACTCTAAGTTTCGCATGGTCCGCAGAATATGTGCTATACACTTTAACCCTTTTGCCTTCGAACAATCCGGAAAATGACACCCTTCCTGCTTTTGTAATCCCCGGCTGCCGATACCCCCCGAGGGGCACCAAATCAGTAATCACTTTTCCGTTAACAGTTATTTTTCCAGGGCAACGCGGCTCATTCATACTTTGACCAAGTTTACTAAGCTTTCGGCCTGTGCGAAGGAAGCCCTGACCAATCTGCGACATCAAGCTCATTGCATTAACTCTGTAGAAGTTCCATGTTTAATAAAAATTTTGTAATTCAAGACTGTTTATCTGCAACTTTACATTTAACACTTCAAGGGATCCGATACAGCACCTGCTTAATCTACACGATTCACAAAGAATGGTCTATAATGAAAGAAAAAAACAGATGCTTTTATTTGAATTTAACGTCTGGTCAGATGCAACACCGTCCTTTTCAGTAATGTCTTCAAGGCTCGGAAAAGTTCTTTTAATCGCATTTCCCTCCAGTGCTTACAAATAAACATCCAATTTCCTTTTACCTGATTCATCCGAACTCGCCCACCGGCGTGGTCACACAATACCGCTATCGCTTTGGGTTCACAGGCAATGCTTTTTCCCGAGACAATCAATCTGGCAGCAAGGTCACGATCCACAGAAGCCGGCATACACTCATCGAAGCCCCCCACTTCAATGAAAACCTCTTTTTTCATTGCAATATTCTGCCCGCCAAAGCCTGGATTTGAAAAAAATACCTTACGCTGCAAGTCCGGGCTCTCCGGAAATAACTTATAGTCCCGCAAGCAGCCGTCTATTCCATGCCGCTTGAGCTGTCCAACGACGACGTCTGCATTCGTATCTTCAAATTTCCTGATGGTGTTCTCTATATAGCCTGAATCCCACCAGTCATCGTCATCCAGAAATGCAATATAGTATGTATCAGAACTCCGGGCGCCTATATTCCGTGATCTGCCCGGGCCGATCCGTGGCGCTGTTCTAATAATTACTACTCTGGGATCATCAAATTGAATATTTACTTCGTTGACTCCATTGTCCACCACTATAATTTTTGATGGCGATAGACTTTGCATTAAAACCGAATCAACAGCTCTGTGAAGCAACTGTTCTCTATCAACAGTGGGAATGATAACTGATATGTCATGATTATTTATACTCTTACCCACCAATATTCTCCCTTTTACTGGATTGAGCACATTTGACTATTTTCCACTAATTCTCGATAAAATCCATCAAGTCGGTCGTTTAGTTTGCTGATATTGTGATTAGTTGAGACTAAAAACATTTTGGGATAATGCTCTTTCAAGCTGTATATCAACCTCATCCTGTGATTCCTAAAATCAGGATGAAATACTATGAAATAGATTTTCAAATTCGCAATTTTTGTCATCATCTGCATATATTTGCTTGTTCTTTTATGAACAAAGAACTGCTGTCAAACTATGTCCTGGACACAACTTTTTTGATCAGTTGCCAGACTTTTTCTGAGCTTATTTCAATTGTAAAGTATTGTTTGATCCTTTCTCTGCCCGCCTGTCCCATTTTTTCTGCCTGCTTCGGATTTTCAAGCAATTTTGCCATGTACCCCGCCATTGCATCGACATCTCTTTCTTCAACAAGAAATCCTGTTTCTCCATGAACAACAACATCCATTATTCCAGCATGTTTTGTCGAGACTACAGGTAACCCAACGGCTGACGCCTCCATAATAACATTAGGGGTGCCCTCACTGTTGCCGCTGTCCGGTGTAATACAATGCAAAACAAAAGCCCTTGCCATTCGCATGATTTCAGCTACTTTTTCATGCGATACAGATCCCAGAAATGTGACGGAGCCGTTTAGTCCATAGGCGTTAGCTATCTCTTTACATATTCCCAGAAAAGGTCCATCGCCTACAAATATGAGCTTTGCCTGCGGGAAACGTTCATTTACTTTTTTAAACGCCAACAATGTGAGATAGTGAGCCTTTTTGTCTACGAATCTTCCAACAGAAACAATTATCGGCTCACTCTTTCCAGGAGCGGCATCTGCAAACATATCCGGGTCTGCGCCGCTCGGTATATATGAAATCTTTTCCCGTGTAGCTCCCAAGCTGACAAGCTGCTCAACCATATCTTTTGAAACCGCAATAATCGCAGCCGCCTTATCGAACATTAACCTGTAGCGGTCAGAATACCGCTCCAAATATTTATGACTATAGGCATCATAGCCGTGAAAATGAACAACAAAAGGAATATTCGCTCTTTCACAAGCATTCATTACCGCTAAGCCCGTCATGCCATATTCGACTAATACAATATCGAATTTGTTTTTCTTGAGATATGCAGCCAACGCTCTATCCCTGAACCGTTCCGGCAAGGACCGCCAAACAATTCCGTAAACTCTCTCCAGCGGAACCGAAAAAACCTTTGCGAGAAGCCTGCTCATAATTTTTGCATATATCGGCAATAAAGGTTTACCGTTATCAGAAAATATTGGTCTACCTTCACGGCCATAAACTATAGTCACCTCGGCAGGTATTCGCTTTATCTTTTCACGAATAAAAGTCTCAGAATAACCCTGTCGGCTGGTTTGTATGTTGCATATCTTCATATGAAAACAACTATTTTGATCGTAATATTTTAGTGTCACTCGTATGCTATCGTCTTTTGTACATGGCCTTTCCGGAACCTATAATATTTTTGAGTATTCCAGAATCAGACCTGAGCACCTCTTCAAAGAATTTTATCCACATACTCATTATTCTATGCTCTGAAAAGTTCTCTCTTACTTTAATAGCGTTGGCTGCGATATGGGCTCTAAGTTTTTCATCCTTAACCAATCTTTCCATTGCCTCTGCAAGGCTATCAATATCTTCAGAGGGGATCAAGAGACCATTTTGCTCATTTATTATAATTTCTGATGGGCCCGTGTCACAATCAGAACTGATGCAGGAACAACCATTTGCCATTGCTTCCAGCAGTACATTTGGAAATCCCTCATACCGGGAGCTGAGAACAAAGATATCCGACCGGCGATACCAATCTGAGATGTTTCCGGCACATCCAGGCATTTTAACCTTGTCATTCAAATCCAATTCATCAATCTGCTGCTGCAAACTCTGCCGCTGGCCCTCAGTTCTAACATCCTTTCCCAGAATCACAAGCACCCATCCAGGCATATGCTGAGCAATTCGATGAAACGCTGAAATGAGCAGATCAAATCCCTTTTGCTCGTGAAGCTTACCCACAGCAAGAATTACTTTGCTTTCTTTACTGACAACCATTTGGGGGGCAAGAACTGGCGATAACGAAATGATCGGGTATGTAACAGAATTAGGTATAATTGTAATATTAGATGCTCTTGTGTGTTTTTTAAGCCAGCAGGAAATTTTATGAGTTTGCACTACATGTCCGTCAGCAAACCGATAAAATCTCTTACGGAATCTTGCCCAGCGGGAAGAAGTTTTCTTACGCCCGGGAAAGTTCCGTTCCGAAGTGATTACCTTTGTCGGCAAACCAAAAGAGGCAATGATCGCCCTTACTGCGTTGGAAGTTATCATACCTAAAACTATATCAGGTTGTTGCTGTTTAATAACTTTGCGTAAAGGTTTGAGAGATTTCAAAGTGCGGAATAGAGAAAGCCGATCGAGAACGCGTAATGAAAAAAGCCGCCCGAGAATGCGTAATGAAAAAAGCCGCCCGAGAATGCGTAATGAAGAAAGCCGCCCGAGAATGCGTAATACTGTAAGTCGTTTCATACGTTGCTTGAGATTTGCCATGACTCTGTTTGATCGCAAAGTTCTTTGCGTGGAATCAAGACATATCCTCGCAACCCGCCTGTCCAGCGTATAGAAATCCCTTTCTTCGTTCTTGATAGTGACAACGGTAGCTTTGTAACCTTTTTCGACAAGATAAGAGGACAAGTTAACTGTCACCCTCTCGGCCCCACCGCTTGTCAATGAGTTTATAAGGATAAGAATGTGCATATCAGGCATTGACTACTTCCTTTGTAGAGGTTTACCCTTTTTTGCACGTATTAGTTTTTCTGTAATAAGTGCCCTTTGGGTATAGATATCTTCCTGAAGTTGCTATTTAAATATTCTAATACACCTTCTCTTGCATCGAATGCTTCCTTTAAATGGCCTTCACTAATTCTTCTTTCTTTATAAGGATAACCTGAAACCCATAAATGTCCCCCTGATGGTAAAGCATTATGAAAGGCCTGGACAGTTCGCAGAGGATCTCTTATGTGTTCTAATACTTCCCCGGCAACAATTATATCCTGCTCTCCAAATTCAGGATATATGTTGCTTACATTGACAGGGATGAAGTTGTACTTGAGATTTCTCTTTTTACATCGCCACTTTGCGAATTCTACAACACCTTCTTCTATATCGCTAAGTGTAATTTGGTAGCCGTAAATACCAAAACTCAGGGCATAATCCGCAACGCCACAGCCATAATCCAGAACTTTAATTTGATTGCGATCGTTTTTTCTGTATTTTTGATTAAAGTAATAAACTAATATTGTGCCTTTGTCATATCTTGTGTACCTCAGCATATGCGAAACTGCTTGCCTCTCTGCTCCTCGAATATATTTATCCAACAACTCCTTATCGTCAGACAGGTCTCGTATAGGCTTACCATTGTGCAGTTTTGCTTTTTCAACTTTTTCTTTAACTTTTTCTAATAATCGGTCTAAAGTTTCTTCTGAAATATTATAAAAACTCAAAACTTCAATACGTCTATCGTCATATATGTTTAATTTTTTATATAGTTTAATAAGTTTATAAAACTTAAACCTAAACCACTTCAACCGAGTTGAATAGACTTTGATTTTACAATAGCTGTATGCTTTTCTCGGAATCTTACTTATCATTGTTCTCATTCTTCCTGCTGTTTTTTCATATTATTAATTCCTGTCCAGCGTCAAGAAATCCCTTTCTTCGTTCCTGACAGTGACAACGGTAGCTTTGTAACCTTTTTCGACAACATAAGAGGACAAATTAACTGTCACCCTCTCGGCCCCACCGCTTGTCAATGAGTTTATAAGGATAAGAATGTGCATATCAGGCATTGACT
>JBARRE010000474.1:0-6094 GCA_049644065.1 Sedimentisphaerales bacterium
TGTCTTTGTATGGGCGTTTCGGCCGGGGCCCGAGCCACATGTCCCAATCCAGGCCTTCCGGCGGGGCGGTGTCGGGATATTTGCCGATACCGTTCGGATGCATATTGCTGATGCGATAGGCCCTGGCGACGGTCACCTTGCCGATCTTGCCCGAACGGACATCTTCAACCGCCTGCATATATGCTTTAGACGAGCGCCGATGGAGGCCGACCTGCACGATTCGGTTGTAGCGTTTCGAGGCCTCGACCATTTTTCGGCCTTCCACAATCGTGACCGACAGCGGCTTTTCCACGTAAACATCTTTTCCCGCCTGACAGGCCATGATCATCTGGACGGCGTGCCAATGGTCCGGCGATGCGATGACCACAGCATCGATATCCTTGCGGTCGAGAAGACGGCGAAAATCCTTATACCGCGTTACGTCGGAACCGAGTTTTTCGGTCATCTTTGGAACCCTGCCGCCGAGAGAATCCAGGATCCCTTTGTCTACTTTGGAATTGTCCCTCATCAGGTACGGCTCGTACACATCGCAAAGAGCGACAACTTCGGCGTCATCGTGCTTCAAAAAGCCATTGAGAAGCTGCGTCCCGCGGTTGCCAACGCCGATAAATCCTACGCGGATTTTTTCATTTGCGCCGCGCGCCGCCCGAACCACGGGAGCGCCCACAGTGCTTAATCCCAATGTCACCGCCGCTGCCGATGTGGTCGAATCTTTCAAAAACTCACGCCTTGTCGTTTTTTCCCTGCCTTTGCTCATTTGTAATCTCCAAAAATTCTTACCATCCTCATCAAAAGTAATCCAGTATAATTTAGCGTTTATGTTTTACTTGCTGCTCCCAGTTTTGTAAAAGTGCTTTCAATTTCCGCACGTTTTCCGGTTGATCGTTCAAAAGGTTATTCTTTTCCGCGGGGTCGCTTTCGAGGTTGAAAAGATATTCTTTCACATCGTCACGATCCTGCAGGCGGATATATTTCAAAGAGCCGTCCCGCACCGCTTTTCTCGTCCGTTCCGCTCTTCGCGCTCGCCAGAAAAGCGTGCGTTTTTGAACGGGCCGATTTGTCGCTACTGCTCGCAAAATATCCATGCCATCGAACGCGCGACCTGCGGGCGGCTCGGTGCCTGCCGCCCCGACAATAGAGCGAGAAAAATCCATCGTTATGCATGCCTGATCCGACACCCTATTCTTAGCGAGCACACCGGGCCATTTTACAATGCATGGAACTCTGACGCCACCTTCAAAAAGATTGCCCTTATAGCCGGAAAAAGGCGAATTGTTGCCGGTTCTGTTGGCACCGTTATCGCTCATAAAAACAACGAGGGTATTATCCGCCAATCCGGCATCGTCCAGCGTCTTCAATATCCTGCCGGTCCCCTGATCCATCCGCTCGACCATTGCTGCGTAAGTTTCCCGCGAGCCCTTGCTATAGTCGTCCTGCGCCACCGGCTCGGGCTTTTTGTCTTCGGGGCCCTGGTAGGGCGTGTGCGGAGCGGTATAAGCAACGTACAAAAAGAACGGCTTCTTTGCCTTACGTTGAATGAATCCAACCGCTTCATCTGTAATCAGGTCCGTGAGGTAACCTTCTCGCTCAATGGGTTTGTCGTTTTCATACAGGGCAGGCTCGCCCGTGTACTCGTTGTGGTGAAAATAATCGACGGCTCCGCCCACCGGACCGAACCACGAATCGAAACCGTGCTTTAGAGGGAAGAATTTCGGCTCGTAGCCGAGGTGCCATTTGCCGCTGATAGCCGTTGCGTAGCCGACATCTTTGAGCATTCGGGCGATGCTTGTCTCTTCGGCGGGCAGGCCCATATCGTTTGTCCGCCTAAGTCGGAACGCATCGTCATAGCGGCCGACATTTCCTATCCCGAGGGCGCATTCCAGCCCGCCGACGCGATGCTGGTAACGGCCGGTTAATAGGGCGGTTCTGGTCGGCGTACATTCGGGAGCGTTGGAATAGAAGGTGGTGAACCTGACTCCATCGGCCGCCAGGCCGTCGATGGCCGGCGTCTTAATATCGTCGCAGCCGTAGCATCCGACATCGCCATATCCCAGGTCGTCGGCCATAATAAGGACAATGTTTGGTCGAGGCTTATTTTGTGAACCGCTGGAACTCCTTCCCGGGCAAACCACACTTAAAGCAGCAAATCCAGCGCTTCGAATTAAGAACTTGCGCCTTGTCATTGTCCCTGCCACGATAGTGCTCCTTCAAACGAAAGCGTAGAAAAAAGCCTGGTTGGGTTTATTATACGATTCCAAGGTAACATTTGGAAGCCAAATCCGACTATATTGTAAATTAAGCATATTCTGAAGATATGTTTTATTAACGATACAACTTTGGTATTATGAATATTAATCCACAGCGTTCGATTTTTACAGAGAGATTTAACTATGGACGAAAACGAAACCGGTCCCGGAAAACGTCGCAGATTAAAAATTTCTCACATATTGATAATATTACTTCTGGCTGGTATCGGTTACTTTGTATTCTTCAGACTCAGCCTGAAATCGAAGTTCCAGGCCAGAATTGACGCCATCCATGCCGCTGGCTATCCAGTGACTTGTATCGAACTTGACCAGTGGTACAAAATCCCGCCTGATGCCGAGAACGCAGCATATACGATCATAGATGCCTTCTCTCTCTACAGACAATGGGACAAGGAGAAGTCTCTGCCGCTTACCGGCAGTACTGAACTTCCCCCTCGCACGGAACCGCTTCCTGCAGAAATGAAGACTCTGATTACCGAATATGTTACCGACAACAATGAGGCTCTTGAATTATTCCACCAGGCGGCCGGAATAGAGTACTGCCGCTATCCTATCAACCTTAGTGCCGGGTTATCGACTTTATTGCCCTACATGAGTAATATGCGCAACGCCGCAAGATTGCTGGAACTCGAAGCCATTATGCACGCTGAGGATGGAGACGGTGCGGCAGCAACGCTTTCGGCAATTTCAGGCTTCGGAATCGCCCGTTCGCTTGCACGAGAACCTTTAACGATTTCTCAACTTGTTCGCGGTGGATGCCAGAATATTGCGATTTCGACAATCGAGCAGATTGTCAATCGCGTGGAACTTACGGATAAACAACTACTTGAGCTCATTGAGCGTGTCCGCGAGAGTGAGCGAATATCCGACATCTCCCGTGCATTTGTCGGTGAACGCTGTGTGGGAATCGCCTTCATCAGGGACCCGGAGGGTGTACTCATGGGCGGCAATATCCCGATCCTGGCCAGACCTGTCCTCTCGCTTTACAAAACCGTGGGTATGGCGGAGGCCGATGCGGTTATTTTCCTTGATCTTATGGACGGATATATGAAAAGTACCAGACTTCCACTGCACGAGCGTCAAAAGGCGGCCGATGCCGTCAGCGCCAAAATCCAGTCGACTTCCAAGGTCCATGTCCTGCTGCATGAGATCATGCCCGCACTATCGAGAGCGACCACCTTGGAACTGAGAACGATAGCACACCTTCGTACCGCCGATGCCGCGCTTGCCGCCCAGCGTTATCGCCTGGCATCCGGCAAATTTCCGGACAAACTGGCCGACCTTGTGCCGACATACCTTCAAAGCGTCCCGGAAGATCCGTTCGACGGCAATGAGCTGCGATACAAAAGACTTGGGCCCGGCTTTGTGGTGTATAGTATCGGCGACGACCTGAGCGATGACGGCGGCAAAGAAAAACCACCGCGGAAAACAAAAGACTCCCCCAATTGGGACGTGACGTTCATAGTCGAACGCTAATGTGGCGTATGGAGATTTAAAAATGAACGAAAAAGAAACCACCCCGAGGAAACGTCGCAGATTAAAAATTTCTCATATCTTGATAATATTGCTTCTGATTGGCGCCGGTTCCTTTGCGTACTACAGGCTTAGCTTGAAATCGAAGCTGCGAGCCAGAATTGACGCTATCGTCGCTGCCGGCTACCCGGTGACTTGCGCCGAGCTGGATGAATGGTACTCAATACCCGAAAATACCGAGAACGCCGCCTATACGATCATTGATGCATTCTCATATTACAAGAAATGGGACAAAGACAAGTCTAAATCTTTGCCGATTGTCGGTCGAGGGGAACTTCCCGCTCGCACGGAACCAATGGACGAAGAAATGAAGGCCCTGATTACTCAATACGTTGCCGATAACAACGAGGCCCTCGAACTGCTCCATGCCGGCGCTGCGATAGAGCACAGTCGTTATCCAATCGATCTGAGTGCCGGTTTCGAGACCAAGCTGTCCCCCCTGAGTGATATACGAGGAGCTGTCTTCCTGTTGAAACTTGAGGCTATTTTACACGCTGAGAACGGTGACGGACAGTCAGCCGTACGCTCGGCAATATCAAGCTTCGGAATTGCCCGTTCACTTGCTAAGGAACCGATCGTGGTTTCTCAACTTGTTCGTGTAGCGTGCCAACGCTACGCCGTAACGACTATAGAATACTGTATTAATCGCATCGAACTTAAAAATGAGCAACTGGCTGATCTGATCGAATTTGTTAGCAATGCAGAACGTATTTCCGATATTTCCTGCCCGTTCGTCGGTGAACGCTGCAACGGGATCAGTTTTTTTAAGGCGCCCGGGTCAATAAATCCGGACCTTATTAATGGAATTCCTTTCCAGCCTATACTCGAACTTTACAAAGTCATAGGCATGGCTGATGCCGATGCAATTATTTATCTCGACATTATGGAAGGATATATAAAGACCACCCAGCTTCCTGATCATCAACGGCTTGAGGCAGTCAAAGCTGTGGATGCCAGGCTCCGGTCAACCTCGCAAATCCATATATTGCTGCATGCAATAATGCCTGCATTGGCGAGAATTACCGTTATTGACACAAGAAACATCGCTCAGTTGCGCACTGCCGGGGTCGCCCTTGCAATCGAGCGATATCGCCTTGCTGCCGGGAGGCTTCCTGATGCACTCGCTGACCTTGTTCCAGCTTACCTTGATGTCGTCCCCACCGATCCTTTCGACGGTAATGAGCTGCGATATAAAAAGCTTGAAGCTGGTTTCGTAGTATATAGTATCGGCGAAGACCTGAGCAATGACGGCGGCACAGAAAAACCGTTGCGTAGAACAAAAGAATCCCCCAATTGGGACGTGACGTTCACAATTGAGCGATAATTTACCGTGGGGAGGCTTAAATGCGATCAATAGAGCTAAAAACTGTGAAAAGGAGATTTTGCAGTGAATGATAACGGAATAACCCCCAGAAAACGTCGCAGATTAAAAATTTCTCACTTACTGATAATATTGCTCCTCGCTGGAGCCGGTGCTTTTGCGTTCTACAGGCTTAGCCTCAAGTCGAAACTAAAGGCCAGAATTGACGCCCTTCGCGCTGCCGGCTACCCGGTGACTTGTGCCGAACTGGATAAGTGGTACACGATACCAGAAAACGTTGAGAATGCAGCACATACAATCATTGATGCATTCTGGTGCTACAGAGAATTGGGCGAAACAAAATCTTTGCCGCTTATTGGCCAGGCAAAACTTCCCGCTCGCACCGAACTGCTACCGGAGGAAATGAAGGTCTCTATCGCCCAGTACATCACCGACAATAACGAAGCTCTAACATTGCTGCACAAGGCCGCTGCTATAGAGCATTGTCGTTATCCTGTTGATTTGAACTCTGGTTTTGATGTTCAGTTAAATCACCTTAGCAAATTAAGGAAAAGTATGATGCTTCTTAATCTCGAAGCCGTCTTACATGCCGAAAACGATAAATCCCAATCAGCGGCTCATTCGGTTATATCCGGTTTTAGTCTGGCTCATTCCCTCGTCAAAGAACCGGTATTTATTTCACAGCTTGTTCGCATAGCCTGTCACGGACTTGCCGTATCGGTTCTTGAACGCGTAATCAACAGAACTGTGTTTACGGATGAGCAGTTATCCGAGCTAGATCATTGCTTAATAGGAGCTGAAGATCATTCGGCCCTGGCCCGCGCATACGCTGGAGATCGGTGTCAACTTTTGGACGCTCTGAAAAAACCTGAATCATTGAAATCCGCAATTACCGGCTATAATATGCCGATTACTCCTTTTCTCGATCTCTACATAGCCGTGGGCCTTGCAGATATGGATTCAATAATCTATC
>JBARRE010000475.1:0-9541 GCA_049644065.1 Sedimentisphaerales bacterium
GAATGATTTTGGCCGTGGACAGAATATTAGACATGTTCCGAACAGCAGTAAACGTATGGGGAGATGCCTGTGGAGCCGCAGTAGTCGCCAGATTGGAAGGTGAAAAACTAAACTGACCTGACTGCGATAGCAATTTTAGTCAATACTTATTAGTCCTAACCTATTCGGAACTTTAAACAACAACTACGGTAAGGATTAGCGTGTAAGCTCACCAAGGTAGAATACCGCAGTCATGATAGGATTGCCTATATTAGATTCTCACGATACCAATCGATTGCAAGCTGTAGGCCTTCACGGAAAGATATTGTGGGTTCGAAATCGATGAGGTTTTGCGCTGCAGTAATGTCGGCGAGGGAATGTTTTACGTCGCCGGGGCGCGGGGGAGTGTATGTCGGTTTCACGCTTTTGCCGAGCAGATTGTTTATCATATCTATGATTTCATTAACAGTGACAGCCTGGCCACAGGCAATGTTTATCACTTCGCCTTTAGTGCGTTTGGCTCGTGCGGCCAGTAAGTTGGCGTCGACAACGTTGTCTATATACGTAAAATCACGACTCTGCTCGCCGTCGCCGTAAATAGTCGGCGGCTCATCTCTCAAAATAGCTGTCACAAAAGCCGGGATCGCGGCGGCATATTGGCTAGCCGGGTCCTGCTGTGGGCCAAAGACGTTGAAATACCGCAGTGAAACGGTCTCAAGACCGTAGATATTGTAGAAAACCGAGCAATAGTATTCGCCGGTGAGTTTGGCCACCGCATAGGGCGAAAGAGGACTCGTAGGCATCGTTTCGACTTTGGGCGAGGTTGGTGCATCGCCGTAAGCTGAGGAGCTTGCTGCATAGACGAAACGTTTTATGCCGGCATCACGCGCAGCCAGGAGAAGTATGAATGTTGCGTCCACACAGTGTTTGTGTGTGGCGGCAGGATTGTCAATGCTCACGGGCACCGAGGGCAAAGCCCCCTCGTGCAAAACGACGTCGATATCTTTCATAGCCGATTGGGCGACCTCCGAATCGCCCATATCAGCCTGGATAAATTCTATTTTGTCTATCACTCCGGCAAGATTACTCTTTTTGCCTGTGATAAGATTGTCAACAACTCTTACAAAGCAGTCTTGCGAGACGAGCCTTTTGCAGATATTCGAACCGATAAAGCCGGCTCCGCCGGTAACCAAAAACTTCTCCATCAAATCAGCCTCATATAAAGAAATTCGACTTACAGAATTAAAGACATCGACGAATATTCTCTATTATATCCGGGAGGCTCAGGCAGTGCTACTCGCAAGTCGCGCCTTTTTCTGATATTTCCTGTAAGATTTGAATTGTTCCTGGAAATAGCCGCCCTTGATCGACCTCGCAGCAAAGAGCACGCAGCCGACTATCCTTGCATTGACATCCTTCAACTCGCGAATCGTCCTCTGGGCAGCGCCTCTGCTTGTTGCCGCGGCGTTGAATACCAGCAGCGTCGCATCGACAAGTCCGGCGAGCACTTTGGCGTCACTTACCAGCAGCACGGGCGGACCATCGATTATGATATAATCGTAGTCCTTGCGCTGCCTGGCGAGCATCTCTTCCATTCTCGTACTGCCGAGCAGCTCGGCCGGATTGGCAGGCAACGGCCCGCATTCGATTATATCGAGACCCTCTATACCGCTGGGCCTGACCGCTTCGGCGGGAGTGCACTGGTGCATCAGAACACTGCTCAAACCAAAATCAAAATGCTCTGCCGAGTCTTTGGCTTGCACTTTCGGAAAGAGCGAGTGCAGATTTGGCTGCCTGAAGTTTGCATCGATCAGCAGCACTTTTTTATCCGTGGCGACAAAGGTTGTTGCAAGATTCACCGCCATAGAAGTCTTGCCGTCCCGTGCCATGCCGCTGCTGATAAGCAAAGTCTTAAGAGACTCCGGAGGGCCGGACAGCTTCAAGTTTGTCCGGCATCGCCTGTACGATTCGCTTGTGACCGAATAAGGCGCCTGGCGAACAACGTGACACAGTTCTACCCGTCGAACCTGACTATCCTCAGAAGCATCGGGGATAATACCAAGAAGCGGAATACGCAGAAATCTGGCAACGTCACTCGGTGTCCGCACCAGGTCATTGGCAAGCTCGACAAGAAAAGCAAGACCTAAGCCAAGCAATAAGCCCAATATCGTTCCGGTCGGGAACCAAAGCCACCACTGGCGGGAAAACACCATTTCCAGCGGTATCGGAGCAAGACCGACAGCCAGCACTTTGGGTGTCTCCGGATCATTGTACATTATCTTGAATTTCTCAATCTGCTCTTTGATTGAGTCAAGCATTGTGAGTCTTTCGTCCCTTATTTTTACTCCCTTTTCATATTGTATTCGGGCTATATCCAGCTCTTTTTTCTTTGCCTCTGCCTCCTGTCGGAGTGCTTCCAATTGTTCGAATCTTTTTTGTAAGACAACCATGCCGTCCTTTGCATTTTCCAGGTTCGCTCGCCGGGTCTGATTCGCGATTTCGCTTTTTCTAAGCTCTCTTCTTTTTTTAGTCTCTTCTATCAGCTCTCTTGTCTGGCGCACATCTCTGTGATTCTCACCGAACTTCGTTAGCCTGCCCGATAGCTGGGCCCCCAGAAAGGCAAGCTGCTGGGCAAGGTTAAGCATCACGGGATCTCGCTCTATCTGAAATTCAATCTGCTCGGTAATCGGCCCTGTTGCCAATTCCTGAAGATTGCCGATATCGGCCTGGAGCTGTTTTATTGCCAGATCAAGCTCGTTCTTCTGAAGTTCCAGACTATTGAGCCTGATTGTGATTGTGTGCTGGAAATAGCGTCCAGCAGGCTGTTCAAGATCGGTTAGATTATATGCCGCACGAATATCATCCAATCCTTTATTGGCCGCGTCCAATTCGCTTTGAACTCGAAGACGCTGATCCTCAAGGCCTTGGAGCTTCTTGGATATTTCCTGCTGTTCCGTGTCTCCTCTTGTGGCAAGAAATAAACTCAGCATTTCGTTAACGATATCCGCTGCTTCCTTCGCTGCACTACAGATCATAGATATCTCAACAAACTCACTGTCTCTGTGAGCATAAGCACCAAAATGTTTATTAAGGTAGTTAACCGCTCTTCTCCTGTCACCGTCCCAGCGTTTAAACCACCTGGTCTCTTTGACTGTGTCCCTGTCGAGCAAATCTTCCAGGGTGCTCTGTTGTTTTATGAGGTTGGCTATGGATTGACGATAACCGTATAAAATATCCTTCTGCAACTGAACGGTCCCGATTGTCATCGGGTCTGTTTCTGTCGGGGGCAAGACCTGGATAAAGGTTTTGGCGGTGTATCTTGGGTAGCGCATCTGCAGAAGCTTCCATGCTCCACCACCGGCTCCCAAACCCAGCAAGGTAAGAAAAATTATCAGCAATATATGGCGGCGTAATATTCCGAAAACCTCTTTCGCTGTCAGCGAGGCTGCCGCAGGGGACCTTGGTCCAACCGGCCCTGACATCCCGCTCGAAGCTCTGGGTTTTTCTTCTGCCATTATGATCTCCGTTCAGAATTACCCAAACAAAGCGAATAACGCTTTATGAGTATCCATTTTTTTCGCATTGTCACTAAGGTGAAACACGCCCAATAGCACTTTCTATTCGCTGCCGGGCTTTCTGTGACAATTTCTCCCCACCTGCTTGTAAAGCTTGTTTATAAGCAGCAAGTGCTTCGTTTTTTGCTCCGAGTTCCTCTTTTATCATACCTTTATGCTCATATACCTCTGCCGGCACGAGAATTTTATCCTGCTCATAATGCTGCAAAGCGGCCGCTAAAAATTCGGCTGCCTGCTCCTTTTTTCCATTCTTAAGCAACACATAAGCATAAGTATCCAGCACAACCGGATTATTCGGTTTGGCATCCAGCGCCCTTTTGGCATATCCAAGAGCCTCCGGAAGCCTTTCATTATTCTCGGCAAGCAAATACGCCAAATTATTGAGAATAGTCGTTACTCCGGTATTACTCGGCATTTTAGCCAACAGACTTTCGTAATCTGCGATAGCTGTTTTCAGATAATTCTTATCGGAACTTTTATCGTACAATAAGATCAAAATATCCCCCTTTTTAAGGGTGTAATCGATTCTCTGAAGACTATCCGGCCCAGTAAGATTGATACATTTGCTGATATAATTTAGAGCTTCCTCGTACTGACCACTAATCTTTGCAAGGTTGAACACAGTAAAATTAGCAGCGAGAGAATCGGGCTCGGTCGCGAGTTTTTGCCTGCAAAAGCTCATGACTTCCTCGGCTCCCACTATTACATACATTCTCAGCAGGATATCGGCGACAAGCATCTCATCTTCTCCGGCCACATCAACAGCAGCCCGGCAGTATTGTATAGCGGCCGGTTTATCGCCGAGGTTCATCTTCGCCTGAGCCATTGACAGATATGCAATGGGAGCAAGAGCGCCATCCTTATATTTTTCACACTCCTCAAAAACCTTATCCAGCTTCGCGGGATTGAAGTTTGCCGTGTCAGGCGTTCGGGCCCCGGCAATCAGTGCTTTCAAATACCCGTCGAACGCCATCAAATACAGTGCATCCTTATCGTTTACCTCGCTCTGGCCGGCATATAGTTCTTGTCTTGCCAGAAATGCTCGCTTGAATAACTGCTCGGCACTGTCAAAGTCGCCCGTCTTAAGAGCAAATGTGCCCGCCCGATTAAGCCAATTCGCACTACCGGGAAATTTCTCAAGAGTCTCCTGGTAGAATCTTTTTAGCGCTTCTTTCCTTTCCAGCCGCAAGTAAATATGTTCGAGCAATGACATAGCTTCCATAGGAACGCCCGGCGCATTAATCGTATTCCTCAGCTCTGTGATAGCGTCCTCATATCGCTCGGTTTGCAGAAAAGCCTTTGCCAGAGAAATACGAGTCGCAGGCTCATCCGACAATAGCTTGCTTTTCCGAAGGTCGCTGATTGCTTTATCATAATCTCCACGGAAGAAATTTATTTCACCTTTTAACCGCCATGCCGTCGGATTGTCCGGATTGCTCTGAAGATTTTCGTTAGCCTTCTCCAGCGCCTTGTCCAGTTGTCCCTGTCTCATCAGGAGCCACGCCTGAAGCAGCAGCATTCTTGGTTCATTCGGATACTTTTCCTTTAAGCTCTGCAGCTTGTATTCGGCCTCCTTGACAAGACCAACTCTTAGAAAAGCCTGAATTTGTGCCAGGTTGTTCTCTACGGTATTCTCAACAGCTACAAGTTCTTCAGAATATTGTTTTACAGCTTCCTTGTCGGAGGTTTTTTCTGCGACAAGCAGCAGACCTTTGAAAACACCACTGTCTTTTGTGCCGCTTTTATATAACTGCTCCAAAACCCTCCTGGCATCCTCATACTGTCCGGCCTGAAAATAATGGTCCCAGAGCAATTTTTCTTCTTGTGATTCCTGAAGAAGTTTCCTGGCTTCTTCACCCTGTCCCCTTGCCCGGAAGTATTCCGCATAGTAATAGAGCATCCGCTTGTCGCTCGGATTCATTTCTTTTGCCTGTTCAAAAGTGGACCCGGCAATAGCAAACAACGCTTCTTTGCTTTGTGGATTCGATTCTTTAACAGCCGCCTCCATTGCCAGTTTCCCAAGAAGTAAAGCATTTTCTATACTCGGATTGGCTCTTTGTAAATCCTGTCGAATCGCTACCGCTCTTAACGGCTCTGTCGGGGCTATATAGTCCGCGTACAGGCCAAACAGCATAAGGTCGGTAGGATTCAATGCTATTGCTTTTTCCAGAGCCTCCGTAACTTCGACTACCTGGGCGTCGGAAACATTACTGCCAAGCTGTTGATTCCGGCGGTAAAATGCAATGGCCGATGCTTTGGCAATAGTTCCATCAAGAGGATTTATAGATGCCGCACTGCGGATATCCTCCATGGATGCGTGCTCATTCCCAAGGGCTGCATTAATATTACTCCTGAGCAAGTAAGCACGCGAGAACACAGGTTTATGTTTCAGGCATTCATTGACTCTTACCAATGCGTCTTTGAATTCGCCTTTGGCCATAGCCAGGCGAGCTGCAAAATCCTGACCCTGGCAACCATCGAGATTTTTACTTCGGACTATCTTTATTACCTGCTCTGCCAAATCCCAGTCTTTCGTTCCAAGTGCTATGTCAAAAAGATAGTGTGCCGCAAGTTCTATCTGCTCAAAGTCAGAGCCATCAGGAATCAGCTCCTGTGAAGCACCTGTTTCAAGTGCCTCTTTGAATTGACTGATCGCCTTCTCCGGTTCGTTATATCTGCGATAAAAAATCCCAAGCTGAACCTTCCTGCGAATCGGATCGGCAATACGCGACAGTACCTGTTCTTCTATTTGTTGACGCTTTTGTTGTGAAAGTTTTGCGGGATCAGGTTCGGAAAGTAACTGTTTATAAACCAGAATCGCCGGACTATCCGGAAAATATTCTAAAAAGCGATTAATCAAACGCAAGGCCTGATTTGTTTGCCCTTGTGTCATGAAATTTCTGCAAACATTAATTATGGAAACCTGCGCGACGGAATTTGGTTCTATCGACATTTGTTTTTCCAGCAGTTCGGCCTCAAGCTGCATCAAGCTGTTCAATTCTTTTGTCATGAACAACTCGACACCGGCCTGCTGGCTAACAGGCTCTTGTTCACCAACCTTTGCTTCTTGTCTCTGCTTCTGAGTTATTGCCAGTTGAATTTGCCGAATTTTGGCCTGCGTCAGCATCAAGTTGAGTTGAATTTTTTCAGGTGAATTCTCAGGCGTTTTTGCCAATTCTTTTTCAGCTTCGTCAAACTGTTTCGCGCCGATATAAGCCTTGATACGAAGATTTTGGCTTCTCTTTTTGGAGCCTACATACTCTTCGAAAGCATTTATGTTTTGTATGGCATCCGACCACCTGCCGTATTTGATAACAACATCAACATAATCCAGTCGCGATTCAGGCTTTATCTCACCAATTCCCGAATAAAGTGCACTTATTAAAAATTCATTGACGGCACCAATTTCGGAAGTGTCCTTGAAAATCTTCGCAAGAGTGTAAGAAAGCTGCGCAAATTCCAGATCATTAGGCCAGGGCAACTCGGGTGGTTTTACCGCCTTGAGCTGTTCATAAGCCTCATATAACTGTACGGCGGCGGCTTGTTTGTTGCCCTTCGCAAGCTCAAGCATTCCTCTCCATTTAACAACCAGCGGCTCTTCGCCGCTGCCAAAGATCTGCTCAATTTCATGCACGGCTTGCTCGGCACCGGTCAGCCAGGCCTGGCTTTCCTGCGATGTTTCCTGCCCGGAAGGTTCAAGTATCTGATCGGTATAGCAATTCGCCAGAAGAGCACACAGCAGGAATCTATTATTGATATTCGCCCGCTGTCGAGGGCCCAGTGTATCCTGTGCATCCGGCGATGCCAACGCTGTCTGTGCTATTTCTATTGCTTTGTCAATCTGAGGCTTCCGCCCATAAATCGAAAAGCTGCGGTAGTACAAATTGGCCGTATGGAGGGCGTAAGCAACATTGTTTTCGTCCAATTGAATTGCCTTTTCAGCAGCTTCGATAGCCTTGTCACGATTTGCCGAACCAAGCCGGGGACCTAAAAAGGTCGAATAGGCCGAATAGAATTTTGAAACCGCCGCAAATGCTTCCGCACTGGAATTGAATTTGTCAACAAGCGACAAAAACTCGGGCTCAAGGGATTGAAATTGCTCCTTTAGCTGCTCGGAGCTACTTCCTCGGGCAAACGTAAGCTTCAGCGATAGAAGATTAATGTGCGCTCTGGGGTTATCGTCTGCAGCCTTGACCGCCTGCTCCAAAATCGCCAGCCCTTGCTTTGTAGCTTTATCTCTTTCTTCAAAGTTACCTCTTGAAGCATAAATCTCCCCTTTAGTCACGGCCGCCCGCGCCAGATACCAGTAGGCATCGATATTATTTGGTTCGAGCTCCTGTGCTTTTTTCAAATCATTGACCGCCCGCTCAAGCGACTCGTCTTTGTCAGTCACAGTTCCCAGACTTGCCATTTCAAGCACTGCTCTTCCCCTAAGCAAATACAAATAGGGTCCTAAACGGTGCCGGCCGGACATTTCCTGTTCCATTTCAGAGACATCCAACTGTGCAGTATCCTCCGTAAGCAGCCCGGCATCCTCCGCCACTTTCAAAAACTCCGACGCCTGCTCGTGCACCTCTTTCCAGGCTCCGGAACTACCCGTATCGGCAAGTATGGAAAAGTATTTCAACCGGCCATACCGAGCTTTCGCATTTTTCGGATTGATCTTCACGATCTCATCCCAGCAACCAAGTATATAGGGCCACTCTTTGGTTTCGAAGTACATATCCACCATTTTGAACAGCACCTCTTCTCTGAGCAAATCGGTCTTTACCCTGCCGTATGCACTTCGAAAACTTTGTTGAGCCCTTTTATAATGTTCTTCTTTTGTCTGCTCATCCGTTGCTTCACGTGCTGATTTTAACGCCGCCTCGGCGTCCCGGATAAACTCTTCAGGATCCTGGCCTAAACGCAGAACCACTGCAATTACAGCCAGCAGCAATAACACAACAACCGCAGAACCGATAAATGCGACTTTTTTGTTTAGCCTCCTCATTGCCATAAATTAACCTCATATTGTAAATTGTAGGGTGGGCTTTAGCCCACCGCTTTAATGGTGGTGGGGCAAGCCCCACCCTACCTATTTTTCCAGTCGGGCCAATGCTCCTGCTCCAAAATCGGCAAAATCACGGCCAAGAGCTTTTCGCCCGCTGCAACTGCCTGTTCTTTGCTCGGTGCGATAGAACTTCTGTTAAAAACCAGCTCCACCTTGCAAAAATACGAATTTTTGCCGAAAAGGTTCTTATTCAAAGTTATTCGAGCCTCTTCCCGGCTGCCTGCATACTGTCCGTTGACCTTAAAAAAGTACAAATTCGGTATTCTCTCGCCGCTCTGCCATAGATTGGTTTTTTTCGAGCCAAAAACAAGGTACTTTGCCGGAACATTCGTATCGAAACCTTCGCCGTTGTTAATTTTAAACGCCACAGCCTCCGATCCGAGTTTTTGATAGCCCCCGCCGGTCCAACATTCTTCCGGCACGTGCGGCACCCTGTCGGGAAGCTTGTAATATGTAATAAACAATAAATACTCCTTTGCAGGGCTGTTGGCGGCTTGCTCGGTATCTTCCAGAATCCACTGGATGTAATCTTCCGTACCCAACGCCTTGAGTGTATCCGGGTTCTGGATTTTCTGTTTTGAAACCACCTTATAAGGCGTCAAATCCCTTTCATCCAGGTCTTCCAAAGATTTCTTCAGCGGCAAAGGTTCCTTCTTGAATACTATTCCCAGCTTTTTCATCGTAACCGACATACCGGCCCCCGCTGCGGCGAGGACCAGCACGCATATCAAAAAGGCCGGCTGTAAATAAACTCGTATGTAGTCTTTCGTATCACTCATCTTTTTTGCGAACCACAATATCTTCGGCGACCATATCAGATTCATCTATAAACAGACTCGACATAAACCACGCAAGAACGCCATAAAGGCCGAACGCCAGCGGCAGCATCGCCATTCCAAGCATATCATGATAAATGCCCTGAGCATATTTCGGA
>JBARRE010000476.1:0-10147 GCA_049644065.1 Sedimentisphaerales bacterium
ATATAATCGCACCCAGAACGGCGCTGCCCTGAATGAGGAATACCGCCCTGCCAAATTTATATTCTTTTTCAAGAACGGCAGCACGGGGGCTGACAAAACCCCTTAACGCTATAGAAATAAAAGCAACTCGCATCAATTGTAACAATTCGGGTTTATCGTAGAACGAACTGATCCACGGCGCCGAAAGATACGCGATCCCGAAAAGACACAACGCCCGGGCAACCTGCATCCACCAGGCCACATTTAAATAACGAGTATTTGCACCTTGCTTATTCTGGATTATCGATTGCTTTACACCTACCTCGGTGAGAGCTTCAAAAGCCATCGAGAAGCTCATAACAATCGCCATTATTCCGATTTGATCCGGTGCCAGAATTCGTGCAAGAACCATGCTCCGTATAAATCTCATGCTCCGCCCGGCAAACGTTCCAATACCTAAAGCCACCACGGCGCGGGCACTCTTGGCCTTAATATCCGTACCTTTTAGTTGGCCAACTTTATCCGAGATTATCTTGCGTATTCCACCGGATGATAAAATGTAGCTTGATGTTTGTGTCACGCCTTCTCTCTGATTTTAGAGTAAATACACCTTTATACAGTTACGAAACAAACCAAATAAGCAGCTCATAGCCTGAAAGCAGCCTGAACAATAACGACTGGAACGAGCCACCGTTGCTTGAACTCCCATATACAATTCCGATCGAACAGAAACACTCATTATTCAATGCTGTAGCGCGTTTTCATTACTGACACACCCCACGGAAAAAGAAAACTTACAGACCTTGGACTTCTACTAAACTTAAAAAGATATTCGTGCATGAGCTTGTGGAAAATCTTTAAGCGTACCGGAATTCCGAGTCTCCTTGGGATTACATACAGCATAATTGAAGTCAAATACAGGCATGTCATGAAGTCATAATACAATTGCTTGATTATATTCCTGCATCTCTTATGCTTCACATAATATTGTAAAAAAGATTGAGCGGATGCAGAAGTCATCTTACTGAGAGTATTGTTCTTACTGCCTATAAACACCACCTGGATGGCGTTCTTTTTCTGCCCGAATGCATCCCGAGGTACACCTCTTTCCTCTAAGACCCTTCTCGGAATGGGACGATCATAACTGCTGTTGAGCACCCACGGCCTCATTTCTTCGGAATACGAAATCTTATTTATGGTACGCATACTACAAGCACCCATATAAGGCACTGGAGCATGAATAAATCCTATACGAAGACGGGACTCGTAAAGTGATGCTCCACTTAGCCCCCCCCACTTTAAATCAGAACTCACCTTGCCCTTTTCCAGAGCCCAAACTACGTCACCATGGTGTCCCGTTAAAACAACTCGTTGCCGAATGTCATCTTCAAATATAACTGTCGGATCATAGCACAAGTTTCCAGATGCACTACTTTCGGCCTCCAACATGTCTGTTTTTTCTTCTAAATAATCCCGACTATCTCGTACATAAATATTTTCATAGCCGATCTTCCTGGCAATTGCCTCACCACTGTCTTCACGATAATATCTGTCATGACGATACTTCCCAAAGTACTGGATCTTTGGACCTCTGGCGTTTCTGATAGTAAGCACTTCCGAACAACCGACCTCTCGAGCTATGGCGGCAACACATGAAGAATCATATCCGCTTGAAGCAGTCGCGAGCAATGAGTACTGTCTGGAGCGATGCTTCGACAGAGAATTCTGAGTTATTTCGCGGAGGGTAGAACAGAGAAAAGTCGTGTAATCAGTAAAATCCAGGAAGTCACGCACGGGCTGTTTCGGAATTATTATTATGTTTAGTTCATTGTCAATTTCGATATTGCAGTGGCAATAAGTTGTTATTTTCCGCCCACCTTTTAATGGAAATGATTTTACAGCTTTCCTAAAACCATGTGTTATTGAATCGTAATCTGCCTGGTAAGCTATGTATCCGGGATTTAAATCGCTCTTTGAGATTGATAATGCAAAAGATAAAGAGTTGGAAATACAAATAAAGTCGTCCTGACGTATGGCAAACAGCCGTTCTAAAATATGTGTTGCTGCCGAAAAAACAGCCTTTTGACTTAGCGCTTTGCCCCCGGATCCCATAAATACGGTAGCTTTCTCGAAATCTTTATCTTCGAAGGGCGAATTCCAGGCTCCTTCCACAAAGCAATGTCCATCTGTCTCAATCCAGGGCCCACAATATACATCTATAATCTCAGCGTTCTTTTTTACCTGAGCAGCCCACGACAACCTTGGTAAGTTATCCAATTTGATAAAATTAAAATTCACTTATGCTTCTTTTCCGATCTTAGTCTATAGGGCCGGTTCTACTTACCTCAATTCACGGGTCCTGAGTGAAAATGAATGAGTAATAATGTTTCTATTATCGTACCGGCTGACAGGATGCAGACTAACGTCTGCGCCAAGTTTTCTTCTGATTTTTTCTAAGTACTGAATCAACGATTGACATAATTATTATGCCGGAATTGCTTTAAGATTTTATGAAAAGTATCAACCAATTCTGGAAGAGGATCTCGCACGGCGAATTGTAAGCTGCCATGCTTCCAGCGAACATTCACAGGTGGCCGTCTTCCCATGAACCGTGAAATCAGCATCTTGCTCTGAGTCGCCGGATGTGCATACTTTATGGTTTCCTGCTGTTGCATATTCGGGTATTCCCGGCCCATTGCGCCTAAACAGGCTAACAGCGGGAAATTGACACCAGCAACCAAAGAGCCGAGTAAAGACTGACCAAATCGAGGATTGAAATCGAGAATCTTAACCGATCCGTTATTAGAATCAACAAGAAAGTCAATATTTGCAATCCCGTCCCATTTCATGGCTGAAATAAGCCGAATAGTTAGCTCGATGACTTCCTCATTATTCACGTATTCCATGGCTCTCGCTGAAAAATAAAGCCGCTTGCTGCTCGTCAGGAGAGTCTTCCACAAAGTGTAAGATATAATCTGTCCACCCTGACTATAGAGCCCCAGGCAAAACACTACCCCGGGTAAAAAGCTTTGCAGCATGTATTGGTAACCTTTGATTATGCGCCCGTTGTTCCACGCACAAGCTAAATCAGAAGGTTCCTTTACTTTTACAATGCCGGAACCACCATCGAGCAAGGTTGGTTTAAGTAACGCAGGATACTCGACTGAATCAATATCCAACGAAGCAACAGATGTCTCTCCCGCTTTTCCAATTAATACCGACGCAGGTACCGGAAAGCCTTTTTCTATGGCGAAACACTGAAATGACCATTTGTCCTGAGCCATCGAAATAAGATCGGAATCTGCAATAGGTGGAATAGCGACAAACTCTGAGATAGCTTTTCGGTTTCGTGCTACAAGCTCTACACCCTTCTCAGTCACAGGCAATACAACATCAATCCGCAGACTCCGAACTATACTTCTTATCACTCGAATCCAATCATCATCGTTTTCGCTTTTATGGCAGTAGTAGCTTGAGCAGTAACGACTGAGTCGAGCCAGCGGCAATCTGGCCTTTGCAAGAACATGAGCCGTGATTCCCGACACATGGCTCAAACAACGCAGTACCTTAACTGCGTCCCATGTCTCCCCGTCAGGGATCAGCACCGATATCAAACTTATCTTAGCTGAGGTATATATATGCTCTACAATTGTGAAGTTAACCTTAAGTCGAAATCTTAACTATTTACTGTCCACCAGAAATAACTTGATCAGAACAATATCAGTATTGTTTGACTGCGGACGCACTCCGTCCCCGTCGGGCGCATCAGTCAATTACCCTAAGCTCATTTAATATAAGCTCTTATATAGCTCTTGTCGAAACCGGGCCTCACCGGCAACGTCTCAATCTAATGTTGCACAGCGTTCGAATTCTGCACATCGCTCGAAGTTTCAACATACTCAATTGCTCTGACTTTCCCATTCTCATCAGGGAAAAAATCGAGTACCCGCTCAGCAATATCCCTCGCCGCTAATCGGACCGAATTCTCAAACACCGAGCTTATCTGAACCTGTGTCACATAACGAGCCGGATTCCCGCCAATATTTGGGGTTCTCCAGCCCACACCGGAAAAGACTCTTTCGTCGGATGTAAGCTGGCCATTAACAATATAGAAATTCAAAACCACAGTCTCTTCTGTTTCCGGAGACGGCCTGCGGAAGCGATGTAGTAAACAAGGGAATTCTCTACCGGTGCTGGAAGTCACGTTTGTCAGTTCGGTGCCTTCATGCACCCACCCGCCGGCAACATAACAAATCTGAGGCCGGTGGCCCAACATTGTTCGCGGGTGAGCGGTATAAGCAATGTAAACATTGGCCCACTGGTTGCTCAATTTATTAACAAATAAACGGTTTAGAAAGGCGTCATTTCCGGCTGCACGTTGAATATTCGGCGGAATTGGCACGTCTTTACCGGTCCAAGAACCTATCTTTTTAGGAAAAGCAGTAAGCGGCACAGGCAACTCAACAGGAGTATCAACAATAAGTTTCAAACGTGAAGCCAGGACACGATAAGTTATGCCGGAGGATACCAAAAGCAAAACGACCAAAATCCAAACCCAAAATACCGGCATTTTGCCCGTCCTGAAAGGTATCGAATAGAATACTCCCGCCTCTTTAGCCAAACGCTTACGTCTAATCGGATACATCAAAAGATATAGCTCCAAAGTAGTAGCTAAAATCAATAACTCTTCCCTGGTCCGCAGCAGGATAACCATCTGTGCAGTAAACATGAGAGTACCTCCTCCGTGAAGGTACCAACTAAAACATATTCATTTTACGCTGTTAATCGGCGTTTTGTCAAGTCTCCATCGCATAAATAGTTATAAGCTTCTGCGAAATAGCCACCCGGCACAACCTCAAGACAATAACTCATCAGTATCAGCGACAACAACGCAGCAGTAACGCCTTTTCTGATAAGCACTTATGGATATATTGCCTGCTACAAAAAAGACGGATTCCCCAAATACTATACTCCTGACTCCAATTTTTCAGTATTCTCTAATTTCATGAAAATTATCAAGACATATAGAAATATTCCGATAACATTTTAAGAAAAAAATAAGCCGAAATCTGCGAATATCCCCTCAATATGCCGTGCGATGCAAAACTATGCGGTTAAGGGTCTTACAGGTCAGTTTACAATTATAACGGACGCCCTGTGGCGATTTTACAGCGAATTGGAAATTGATATGTGAAACTACTGGGCTTATAATTGTCAGTAGCAATGAAACTATAATAAGCCGATTGTCGGTTTTACGTGATAAATGCCTAAAACTAAGAAAATATATACAGTCAGCCAGATCAATTCGCTGATCAAGGTAGCTATCGAGGAAAAACTGCCCCCACGGCTGATTGTCAGAGGTGAAATAAGTGACTGGAAACATCATACCAGCGGGCATTGTTATTTCTCGCTGAAAGACGAAGGTGCTGTACTGCCATGCGTAATGTGGGCGAGCAAGTTTAAGAATGTCAAGTTCTCGCCCGAAGATGGATTGGAGGTTCTAAGCACAGGTCATATCGATGTTTACACCCTTGGCGGCAAGTATCAACTTTATGTCGATAAGCTCGAACCGGCCGGCGTCGGAGCGCTTCAACTGGCCTTCGAGCAAATGGTCGCAAAGCTCCGCAAAGAGGGACTCTTCAACGAGGCGCACAAGAAGTCATTACCCCTTTACCCAATGCGAATTGGCATATTGACCAGCGAATCCGGAGCGGCACTGCACGATATCACCGACAGCATTCACAGCCGGTGGCCGTGCGCAAAGCTGTTTTTATATCCCGTGCCGGTCCAGGGCGAAGGCTCGGCGACAAAAATCGCCGCTGCACTGCGGGACATAAACAGGCGCAATCAAAAACTCGAACTGGACGTTCTAATTGTCGGCAGAGGCGGCGGAGCAATGGAGGATCTGTGGGCCTTTAACGAGGAGGTTTTGGCCAGGGCTATTTTCGACTCGACAATACCCGTCATCAGCGCGGTCGGTCACGAAGTTGACACTACAATCGCGGATCTTGTTGCCGACGCAAGAGCATCGACGCCCACAAAAGCTGGCGTCGTGGCAGTTCCGGACATGCAGGAAATATTGGGACAGTTGAATTCAACAGAACAAAGACTGGCAAATCAAACTCTGGCAAGGCTCAAAATTGCCGAGCATATGCTGGAGATCATTCTGGCAAACGCTGTATTTAGAAATCCGCTCGTGCTCGTCCAAAACAGTCGGCAGCAACTGGATGATCTTTCGGCAGATTTGGAAGAGTTCATAAAAGCGATTCTGACCAAAGCGCACAGGGAATTGTCCGACGCCTATGAACAGATTATCAGAATTGAGCCGCACAGACTCCTGGGATATAAAACAATCGAATTGAACAACTGGCAAAACCTCGCTAATGTGGGCATTCGCACCGCCATTAACAACTGCCGGATGCAGCTTACAGCGCAGGAAAATCGATTGAGTGCCTTGAATCCCAGGTCCGTTCTGCAGCGTGGATATAGCATCACTACCAACAAAAAGACATGCCTGCTCGTAAAGACCTCAGAAGACGTCCGCATCGGGGACTATTTAATTACCGAGTTAGCAAACGAGAATTTGATTGAAAGCGAAGTAAAAAAGAAGTAAATAGGTACGATTAATAAGGCAAAATAAAAGTTGATAATATGGCACATAAGAAACAAAAAACTGATGTCGAGAAATTGTGCTTCGAAGAGGCGATCAAGGAGCTTACCAATATAGTCGGCAAGATAGAACAGGGCCAAATCCCTTTACAGGACAGCCTTGAGCAATATGAAAAAGGAATGGCCCTGATTAAACAATGCCGGACAATACTGCAGAAGGCGGAAGAACGGATTGAGAAAATAACCAAAGAACAAGATTCTCAAGACAGCAGCCGGCACGAAAAAGACCCGGACGAGCTATTTAAATAGAAGTAGAAGTAGATTCCTGCTCCCGCAGGGAGGAAACTACAAAACGCAATACAATATGCGAGCGTGGCGGAACTGGCAGACGCGCAAGGTTTAGGTCCTTGTGTCCTTATGGACGTGGAGGTTCGAGTCCTCTCGCTCGCATTTTACCGTTAGACATAATGGAGTGATCGTTTAATGAAGCACAAAAGAACCGCTGCCGTTCTTTGCATTTCGTCTATTCTTCTATGCGTTTCCTGCAGCCCGACTTCTCAAATAGAGAAATCCGAACCGAATTCCGAGCCGGCCACGGCAATATTGGGAGCTTTCGAGAGAGAGGTTACATTGCTCGAGGACCGGCTGAGCGAGCCGCGGGAGCATCAAATCGAGAGAATCAGGTTCGTCACCGGTAAGCTTAACGGCAAAAAAGTCGTTGTCGCCTGGACGGGAGTCGGGAAGGTCAACGCGGCGATGACGACAACGCTGCTCATAGAGCATTTCAAGCCCGAGCACATAATCTTCACGGGGATTGCCGGAGCGGTAAACCCTGAGTTCCGGCCGGGTGACATTGTCATCGCCGAAAAGACCGCCCATCATGACATGGGGACCGTATGGCCCGAGGGTTTCTTCGTCAAGGGCGTTAAAAACCGCCTCGACGGCATGGAAAATCCGGTATTCTTCCCGGCGGACGAAAAGCTCTTGACATGTGCTCAGCGAGCCGCCGAGCGAATCGATATGCAGCGGATCGCGACAGTCACGGGCGGCAGAAATCCGAAAATCATAAAGGGCGTGATTGTCACAGGGGATTCATTTATCGCCTCGACGGAAAAATGTGCCGAATTGCGCAAAAAACTCAACGCCGACGCGGTCGAGATGGAAGGCGCCGCCGTCGCTCAAATCTGCTACCAGCGGCAAATCGACCACCTTGTGATTCGCAGCATTAGTGACAGTGCCGACGAGGGGGCCGTCACGGATAAGCAGATGTTTTACATATTGGCAGCGAAAAACTCTTCCGATCTCGTCGCCGAAATGATCGACCTTTTGAGCTCAGAGCTTTCTACTGAGAAAGGCAGTGGAATTAAAAAGTCAGGAAGCTAAAAATGCTCAGCGAATATTTCAAGTTCGAACATAAACAAACCAGCATCAGAATTGAGCTTATGGCAGGACTGACAACGTTCCTGACCATGGCATATATTATTGCCGTCAACCCGGCCATACTCGGTGTGACCGGCATGGACAAAGAGGCTTTGATCGCTGTGACCTGTATTATGAGCGGCATGGCCAGCCTCGCTGTGGGGCTGTTTGCAAACGCACCGATCGCGATGGCTCCGGGGCTGGGGCTCAATTCCATCTTTGCCTACCTGGTCGTCTCGGAGAAAATGGATTGGCCGACCGCACTCGGCGTCGTGTTCATCGCCGGATGCTTCTTCCTGATATTGACCGGCCTGGGCCTCAGACGCCGGATCGTCGAAGCGATACCAACGTCCCTTATCTCCGCTATCGGCGTCGGCATCGGATTATTCATTACCTTCATCGGCCTGCAAGACCTGGGGCTGATCGTCAACAACGAAGCGACGCTGGTCGGAGCAGGCCCCCTGAACCCGAATGTCCTGATCGGCATCCTGGGACTGCTCGTGATGGTCTATCTGGAGATCAAGAAGGTCCCGGGCTCGCTTTTGGCCGGCATTGTCATTGCCACAATCGCAGCTCTTATCTTCAGGCGGATAGAATTGCCCGGGCAATATGTCTCTTCCAGCCTCGATATCAGCCCCATCGCCTTCAAGCTCAATATCATCGGCGCCCTGAAGTGGGGCTTTTTCGGCAGCATTTTCACGTTCATGTTCATCGATATGTTCGACAGCATCGGGACGCTCGTAGCCTGCTGCCATAAGGCGCAGATGGCCGATGAGCAGGGACGGATCAAGGGCCTGGACAAGCTGCTGGGAATCGACGCCGTAGCTACAATGGCCGGCGCGGTTTTGGGCACCTCACCAACTACGGCGTACGCCGAATCCGCGGCAGGAATCGAGCAGGGTGGACGAACCGGCTTTACCTCCCTGGTAACGGGTCTGCTGTTCCTGCTGGCACTGCTGTTCGTGCCTATCGTGGAAGTTGTGCCGAAGTACGCCACGGCACCGGCATTGATTATGGTCGGCCTGTTCATGGCCAGGGAAGTCAAACGAATCGATTTCGCGAACATGGAAGAAGCCTTTCCATCGTTCATCATAATGGTGATGATAGCATTGAGCTACAGCATCAGCACGGGACTGGCGTTTGGATTTGTCTCGTTCACCCTGATAAAAACAGTGCTTGGCAAGGCCAAAGAAATAAAGCCTGCCATGTGGGTCATCGCAGCTCTGTCCGTGCTGTTCTTGACAATGGACCAGATTGCTGCTTTGATAGAATACCTGAAGTCTCCTGTATAAATATCAAACTATCAGCAAAAGGGAGAAACACTATGCCGTACAAAACAATCACACAACCAAAGAAGCTTGCTTTGATTTTGTCTTTGCTCGCTGCGATATTTATCATGGGCTGCATCGAGGAAAAGAGCGAGTATACAATCAATCCCGACCTCAGTGGTAAAGCGACTTTTGAGCTTACTTTTACGCCGAGTCAAATCGCTCAAAGCGCTCCTGCAGATGCACCTGAACAGATAATCATAACAGATATAGAACAAATACTCAGACAATCCGAAGGCATAGACACATGGAAGGACATTTCCTTCGATCTTACCGACGAAGGCCTCGCACATTTCACCGGAACGGCCTATTTCCCCGATATCAATAAGCTGGTTCTCTGGAGGTCTGAACTCACCGAGATAAACAGATTCCAATTCACTAAAGACAAATCGGGCCGCATTATCATCGAGCTGCCACTCTTAGCTGATGCCAAGAAAGAGAGCCCGATAAAGAGCATGGAGAAGTTTTCCGAGGCCGAATTGATACAACAGGTCAAGCTGGCAAGACTGCGCTACAATCAGGCCAAACCCATGATTCAGGTGATGTTCAATTCCTTTAAGCAAGATTCGCTTTTGCACCTGCCGGCGAAGATCGAGAAGATAAATAACTTCGAAAAGGTAAATGACAATACGGCTCGCTGGAAAATACAGGGAAGCGAAAAGATCGAGGCTATAGATAAATTGATGGCGGACGACGAGTGGTTAAAGCGTGTGATTGGCGAAGGCAAAGCCCTCTTTGAAGACGCCCCCGACGAGTCAATATTCAATGAAATACTTTTCGGCCAAGAAGGGCCTATTCAAGCTGTTCTAAGC
>JBARRE010000477.1:0-3623 GCA_049644065.1 Sedimentisphaerales bacterium
AACCAGGACATCGGCATAGCCAGCAATGCTGCTGAGCCGCTATATGTAGCCGTGTCCAATAGTGCAGGCCAGCCGGCAGTGGTGGTCCACGACAATCCCAACGCAGCCCAGCTAAACGCCTGGACCAAATGGGTGATTCCACTGCAGGACCTGGCCGATCAGGGCATCAACCTGACAAATGTTGACAGTATTGCTATCGGCCTGGGTACCCAGGGCAATATGACGATCCCAGGCGGTTCCGGCAAGATGTTCTTCGACGACGTCCGGCTCGAACGTGGTGCACAAGCCGTTAATCTGATGACAAACGGCGGCTTTGAGGATGGAGTCCCTGATCCGTGGACCATGTACGACAATACCGGTGGTGGTGCTACAATGGAAGTTGTCGGAGACGATGCGGTCGAAGGCAGCTCCAGTTTGCATATTGTGGTTCCCACAGCAGGTGCGAATTTCTGGGACGTTGGATTAAGCCAGGCGGGATTTGTTTTTGAAGCAGGCAAGAATTATACTCTTTCAGCCTTTCTCAAGTGCACGGAAGGTACACTGGATGTCAATTTCAAGCCGGAACGTGGAGCAGATCCGTGGGAGGGTTATGGCGATCAGGTCATCACCATAACCGACCAGTGGGTGGAATACAGCGTTACAACTCCTGTCATTTCTGCGGACGTCGATCCGGCAACCATTACATTCCACATAGGTTTTGCAGCCGCTGAATTATGGTTGGACAACGTAAGATTCTACGAAGGCGACTATACCCCGCCTGAATAAGGAAATTTAATCAGAACTTAAATAACAACGGGGCCTATGCCGAATCGATTGGCATAGGCCCCTTTTGCATTCCATATTTTTATGCCGTAGCCCGGCTAAGCTCTGCCTGACTCACCACATTCTTTCTTTCATTGCCGTTTTTTATTTGACAACAAAACAGGTGATTTGATATAAATGAAGGATAGATGGTTCTCGTATGCTGAGTTGGGAGCTTCGTGAATCATCTATAGCGTTTTAAGCAAAAAAGCTTTAGCTTTCCGCTCGAGCTTTTATATGTGAATGAGCGGCTTATATTGGGTTTATAAAGGAAGCAGGTGATGTCAATTCGCGAGGAATCGTTTTAGCAAACATTGATGTAGCATAGTCAATAGTAGAAATCTATTGAGTTAAGTCGCTGAGCGACTGATAGCAAGGAGAAAGTATCATGAGAAATCGAGTAGTTTTGTTGGCAGCAGTTTTGTTGATAGGATTCATAGGAATCGGTATAAGCCACGCACAGGAAGTCGTGAATCTACTGCCCAACGGTGGCTTTGAGACCGGTGTTATAGGGCCATTCGGCCTCTATGGCACCGGGACCAACGAAGTCGTTACAGAATGCGCGGATGCCACCGTTCCCGAAGGTCCGATTGAAGGAGAATACTGCCTGCACATCGTTATTCCGGAAGCAGGAGCCAACAATTGGGATAGCGGCATGTCAGACGGAGGCTATACCTTTGAAGCAGGTAAGACATACACTTTCTCTGCCTTCGTTAAAAGCAAATCAGGCACGCTGGATATTCGCTTAAAGCCGGAACGGGCCGAAGATCCATACGAAGGCTATGGCGATCAGGTCTTTACCATGACTGAAGAATGGCAGGAATTTTATGTAACAACTCCTGTCTTTACTGAGGACGTGACTCCCGCCAGCCCTACATTCCACTTCGCTTTTGCACCCGGTGATTTTTGGATAGACGGTGTAAGATTGTACGAAGGCGACTATGTCCCCCCTACTTTCAGCAGTATGACAGCTCGCAACCCAAACCCTGAGGATGGCGCTACACATGCTGACACATGGGCCAGCCTTTCCTGGGATCCAGGCAACGAAGCAGCCTCGCACGATGTGTACTTCGGCGACAATTTTGACGATGTAGAGGCGGGAACCGGAGACACCTTCCAGGGCAATCAGGGCCTGGCGTTTTTTGTTGTCGGCTTTCCCGGGTATCCCTTACCGGATGGCCTTGTCTTTGGCACGACATATTACTGGCGGATAGATGAGGTCAATGAGCTGGATCCGGAAAGTCCGTGGGTAGGCGATGTCTGGAGCTTTCTGGTTCCGCCTAAAACTGCCTTTGATCCAGTCCCGGCTGACGGCGCCAAATTTTTAGAGCCGGATGTGAAACTTAGCTGGACTGCCGGTTTCGATACGAAACTGCATAATGTTTACTTCGGCGATAATTTTGACGATGTCGATGCCGGTACGGGCGGTACTGCAAAAGGCCCCGCGGGCATACCATCCTTCACTCTCGGAACTCTTGACTCAGGCAAGACTTATTACTGGCGAATCGACGAATTCGATGGATTTGAGACGTATAAGGGTGATATATGGAACTTCACCACAGCAGGCGCCGGCGGCGGTGTGGGGGCGGATTATTACAAAGGGATGAATTTTGAGAATTTAATCCTTACCCGAACAGATCCTCAGATCGACTTTGACTGGGGCGATCCCGGCGGACCCGATCCGGCGGTCGGCGACGATAACTTCTCAGTCCGATGGACCGGTGAAGTGGAGGCGGCATTCACCGAAACCTACACTTTCTATCCCAGAACCGATGACGGCGTGCGTTTATTTGTGGATGGTCAACTGCTTGTTGATCGCTGGGTTGATCGCTCGGCCACCGAAAACAGGGGAACGATCGATCTTATCGCCGGCAATACATACAGCCTGGTAATGGAGTATTATGAGAATGGTGCCGGTGCTGTGGCAGAGCTGCGCTGGTCGAGTCCCCGGACTCCAAAGCAGCTCATTCCGCAGGCGGCACTCGCGTTGCCTGTGAAGGCAAGCAGTCCTACTCCGCGCAGCGGGTCAGTCGATGTCAAGCAGACAACTGATCTTAGCTGGGGCCCGGGAGACGACGCCGCTTCACACGAAGTGTACTTTGGCACTGATGAAGACGCCGTAAGAAACGCCACCACGGCTTCCCCGGAGTACAAAGGCACTAAGGCACTGGGTGACGAGAACTATGATCTCGCCAAATTGGATTGGGAAGCCACATATTACTGGCGAGTTGATGAGATCAATACCGGTAATCCGGACAGTCCATGGGTGGGCAATGTCTGGAGCTTTACCACAGCCGGCTTCCTGATCGTGGACAATTTCGAAAGCTATAATGCCGACGAAAACCAGATATGGTATTCATGGCATGATGGGCTTGGCTATGGCTCTCCAGGCGTTGATCCTTACTTTGCCGGTAACGGCACCGGTGCGGCTGTAGGCGACGAAATCACGCCTTCATTTACCGAGGAAACCATCGTTCATGGCGGCAGTCAGTCGATGCCGTTGACCTATGACAACAATAAGCAGGGTTACTCCAAGTATTCAGAGGCAGAGTTTACACTGACGACCCCGCGTGACTGGACCGAAGGTGGTGTCAGCCAGCTTACGCTGTGGTTCCAGGGCTTCCCGGGCTCTGTCGGCAGCTTCGTAGAGGGCCCGACAGGCACATACACGATGACCGCATCCGGCGCCGACATCTGGGCGGTGAACGGCGTGGAAGCCGATGAGTTCCATTTTGCTTATAAGGTACTCACCGGTGCCGGCTCGATCGTTGCAAAGGTTGAGAGTCTCGATAACACAAACGACTGGGCCAAGGCCGGCGTGA
>JBARRE010000478.1:0-2142 GCA_049644065.1 Sedimentisphaerales bacterium
TGCCTTGTGATTGAGGATACTGGAAATGCAAACCTCGCAGAATCACTTGTTTTGAGAATGAGATATTATCCTGCACGAAAGGACCGGCTATGCCGGCCTGCTCATAACGCGTGCTGTTCCATGTTTCTAAAAAGTATCCCCTGTCGTCAGTGAATACTTTCGGCTCCAATATGAGCACTCCGGGAAGATTTGTCTCTTTAATATTCATTTTTTATCAGGCTGCCATTTCTTGTCAGGCAGGAGGTTCCTTTGCAACCAATTCGTTGGCCCTGTTGAGCGATTCGAACGTACCGGCATCCGTCCACCAGCCGTCGATGATGTCATAAGCCAGTTGATCCTTCGCTATATAAGCCTGGTTCACATGAGTAATTTCCAACTCGCCTCGACCTGACGGCTGGAGCGTTCTTATTATGTCGAAGACGGCGGCGTCATAGAAATAAATACCTGTCACAGCATAATCCGATTTGGGCTGATCAGGTTTTTCTTCAATACCGATAATCCTGCCTTCGGACAACTCGGCAACACCGAAACGTTGTGGATACGGTACTTGCTTGAGTAGTATCCTGGCGCCGGCCTTTTGGGCGATGAATTTGTCGGCATAGCTTTTGAGATTTGCCTGGAAGATATTATCGCCGAGGATGACGACGAGAGGATGCCCGTCTGCAAAATTCTCAACTAATGCCAGGGCCTGTGCGATTCCACCGGCTTCGTCCTGAACTTTGTATGTGAATCGGCAGCCGAAATTTCTTCCGGAACCCAGTAGGCTGACCACATCGCCCATATGCTCGACGCCGGTCACAATCAGTATTTCTTCAATGCCGATTGCAGTAAGCTTTTCGATAGGGTAAAAAATCATCGGCTTTTGCCCCACCGGCAGCAAATGCTTGTTTGTGACCTTTGTCAGCGGCATAAGCCGCGAGCCCGTGCCCCCGGCAAGAATAATGCCTCGTAAGTCCATATTTACCTCACTTTTTTCAAGTAATTGCTTTTGTTGCCCCGGTTGTGAAGCCGCCATCGACTAAAATTATCTGGCCCGTAATATAGGCGGAAGCATCCGACGCCAGAAAGATAACCGTGCCGTCAAGATCGTTTGGCAGACCCGGGCGATTTAGGGGTATGCGGCTCTTGATATTATCTACCCACTGCTTGTTTTCGTACAGCGCCGCGTTTTGTGCCGTTTTGAACCAGCCGGGGGCCAGAACATTGACCGTTATTCCGTATTTGCCCCATTCTGCGGCAAGACTCCTGGTCATCATCAACACTCCACCCCGGCTGGCCGTATAAGGCGCGATTCCCTCCATACCGAAAACGCACGTGCACGAACCCATGTTTATTATTCTGCCGTATTTACGCTTTATCATTTCTCTGGCGACCGCCTGAGCGCAGAAGAAGTTGCCCTTGAGATTTGTATCGAGGACGGTGTCCCAGTCCTCCCATGAGAAATCGGCGCTTGGGTTTCGGATATTTAAGCCGGCATTGTTGACCAGAATATCAATCTTGCCGTACTCTTCGATAGCCGTCTGGACCATATTCTCGATATCGCTCTGCGAGAGCACGTCCACCTGGACGGCTAACGCCTTTCTGCCGAGAGATTCGATTTCCTTCTTGAATTCGGTCAGGCTCGATAATGTCCGGCTGGTAATCACCAAATCGGCGCCGGCTTTAACAAGTGCCCTGCCGAAATACTGGCCGAGGCCCCGGCTGGCCCCGGTTACAATCGCAACTTTGCCGGAAAGGTCAAACAAATCCTGCATATTTAATTCCTCTGTCTTATGGTTCCAAAACGATTTTCACCAGATTTTCCTCGGCCTTGAGCAATC
Source organism: Sedimentisphaerales bacterium (assembly GCA_049644065.1). GTDB lineage: Bacteria > Planctomycetota > Phycisphaerae > Sedimentisphaerales > Anaerobacaceae > JAFGPJ01. The sequence goes on from JBARRE010000478.1 coordinate 1,821, forward strand.
GGTCGAAAGCATCCGGCCCTTCCTGCAACGGCAAGACATCGCTTATCAACGGTTCAACGTTGATTTTGCCCGAAGCGACGAGCTCTATACAATCACTGAATTCACCGGAACTTGCATATGAACCGGTAAAAGTATGCTCTTTGGCAATTAATTGCTGCAAGTCAAATTCGGCTTTCTTTTCCAGATTGCCGACGGCAACAACGTATCCGCCCATCCGCGTTATGGAGACGGCATCTGCGAAAGTTTTTGCATAACCGACCGCTTCGAGAGTAACGTTGGCTCCTTTGCCTTCTGTTTCCTGCAGAACCGCCTCGGACAGATC
>JBARRE010000479.1:0-9013 GCA_049644065.1 Sedimentisphaerales bacterium
GACTGGGTAAAGCAGTACTGCAAACATTAGGACAATCTTTGGGCACATCGGCCGACTCCACTTCTCGAAAAAGTTAATGTTCAAATTATAGATACTAAGCAACCGGATCTTGTTAAATTGTTTATAGACATGGTTTTTGATTATAGAACATATTTATTTTTATTACAGGAGAATGTTATGGACAAGTATATTGGATTCGACATTGATAGTAGAAAAAAAGTTATATTTCTTTTCATCAATACCATGGTAGTAGATAGTGGGCTAACGAATTCCGACACCAACGGTTGTGACGATGAGCGTCTGCCAAGAGGCGCTAAGCCGGTCATAAGTTTTCAACTTGATAAATCCATACCAAGCCATGTCTGTCTTGTACCATATCAAACTCTACCACCCTGGCGTAATGACAGCACCGCTTTTGGACCAATCCCACCAATTCATCAGTCGCGCACGAAAGATACCCTTCCACAGGCTTCCAAACATCGAATTTCTTCGAAAATCATTTATTCTCAATTCTTTACAAACAGGGCACACGGATCAAATCTCCGATTTCTGGACCGATAAATTGATAAAACCACGTTTTTTGCCCTTGACAGGGGTGTTGCCAAGGGCAGTTTTGACCGAAATGTGTGAAAGTAGAGTCAAAATGGAGACATCATTTTGCGACGGTCGCAACCGAATATATTCACTGACGAACTAAAGATGTCTCCTGCCAATAGAATCTACCTCTTCAAACATCGATTCTGGAAAGATGCTCTCAATGCTGCTCTTGTCTTGGGTCGAGGCCCAAAGCGGCGGTATAAAAAGCTTCTGACCGGGATAAATCTTATCGGGCGATTCAAGCGCTTTGTGATTAGCCTCAAATATCCTTTTGATGTTTGCTCTTCTGTTGCCTTCTTTCGGGCCGTAGAACTTTTTCGCTATGTCAGCCAAATTGTCGCCCTCACATACAATATGGACTTTCGGCCAGGTTTGATTCACAGGCTCGGTGTAATTGTCGGTTTTATCAGGCGATGTGGTTCCTGGCGGTTGGCCACGAAAGCGATCTTTATCCTCAGGGGGTGAAGATTCTTCAGGATGCCGCTTGGGAACTCGCCTTGGCGGGAAAACTTTCGGCGGTATATCGGGCTTAGTATCAGGTGGGTCAACAACTACGATTGGCGGCGAATCACCCTCTCTCGCATTACCAAAGCCGGACAGACCATTGAGAATAAACGCAAACACAAATATGATTACCAAACCGAACAACAATCCAATCTTTGCATTTGAAGCCATAACAAAACTCCTTTATTATTGTGCGTAACACACCAAACTCATTGTCCTTGTGCGAGCCTTGGCCTTGCACTTATTATGATTATCGGATGATTCTATCGAACTATAAAACGAGCGATCCTTCGCGAGGTCTGATGCCGACTGAACTTGTAAATAAGCCAGCGATTTTTCATTCCCTTAACAGTTATATCGGCAGGGACGTGCTTAAAACTTTCGGGAATTGTAAATGGGTGCCTTAGCGCATGACTTTGAACTTTGAAACCCAGCAGGCATGCTGATCATTTCGACTAACTACTGAATAAAAATACAGGCTTCACGACTATATCCTTATTAGCTTATGGCTCTTCGCGATATGGCTTGCCGGACTTGTATAGTTCCAGTCTGTTCTTGAAATCAGTTTCATAGGCTGCTCGGTGAAGAGGATCCTTTCGGTCAGAGGTTGACTGATCGCTTTGGCAACATCAAAGTCAATTATAATCGGTAATGGCTTGCTACCACAAACCGCCACCATAATGTTTGAAGGCTTTATGTCTCGGTGTATGATTCCTTTCTGATGGGCATGTTGCACGGCTTCACATACCTGCTGGAATAGTACAAGCCGCTCATCAATGCTGAGTTTTTGTTGGTCACAGTACTCTGTAATCGGGAGGCCTTTGACAAGCTCCATTACAAAATAAGGCTGACCTGCTTCAGTTGTCCCTCCGTCGAATATTCGGGCGATATTAGGATGATCCAGAAGGGCAAGGGCCTGACGCTCAGCTTCAAAACGGCCGATCACCTGCTTGGAATCCATCCCAGGCTTGATAACCTTTAACGCGACTTGTCGTCTGACAGGTTTCTTCTGCTCAGCCAGATAGACTATCCCGAAGCCACCTTCACCCGGAACACTAAGAAGCTTGTAAGGGCCGATCTGGGTATCTAACTCTTCAACCGAGTCGATATGGCTAAGCGTTGGAAAATCCGCTTTGTTCTTATCATCAGATTTGGCACCATTCTTTTCTTCGTTCTCGTTCATTTCAGATATCTCTTACTTATTCGGTAATCAGAAATCATTTCATCCTTACCTTACAATATTCAGAAGCATTTGCGAAAAGATCACATAGATGTTTCTTTGTCTCGTCTTGGCATTTGCACTCAAGTCAGCACCGGGCGTGCTCGTTACTTACAAACCATCATATCAATCTATATTTGACTGCGAATTCTGAAGTCTTTACCAGCTAATAGAATTTTATGCTTCTGGATTATATGGGATTTTCCAAATTTCGATTGTTCTCAATCAGCCAGGGATTTTGCCATATTGCCACCAGTAATAAAGGAAGTTATAATTAATGTCACGGTTCGCAATTATTGCTTACCGCGAGAAAACCTGTATCGAAAATGTTGCAGATTTAGAAAGGAGCGATGACATGGCTCTGCGAAGACTACAAGTGACATGTGCCGTGTGTGCCTTAGTATTCTTATTGACCAATCCTGGCTGCACGGTGTTCCAACAAGACAGCAACATAATTCATCTAGCAAAATCACTTCCGTCCACGACACCCTGGGATTTGATCTCTTTGAGCAAAAGACCAGGATATGAATGGTCTGACCAGGAGAGCCCCGTATGGTCGCTTTACTATGAGGGAGAACCCTATAAGAATCACCCGACACGCGTATTCGCCTACTATGCAAGCCCTGCCACCTTGGAGACAAAGAGTGCAGGAGAAAAGGCCTTTCCCGCGATCGTGCTGGTTCATGGGGGAGGAGGAACTGCGTTTAAGGAGTGGGCTGAACTGTGGGCCAGGCGTGGATACGCATCTATTACTATGAATCTTGATGGTTGCGGCCCGGAGCGTAAGCCACTTGCCGATGGCGGCCCCGGCCAAAGTGACAAAGAGAAGTTTGGCGCTATTGATCAACCTTCTAAAGATCAATGGACGTATCATGCTGTCGCAAATGTCATTTTGGCACATTCTCTGATACGCAGTTTCAAGGAAGTGGATGCCAGTCGCACGGCAGTTACCGGAATCAGTTGGGGCGGATACCTGACATGTATTGTGGCGGGACTTGATAACCGATTTAAGGCGGCCGTGCCTGTATACGGCTGCGGATTTTTGCACGAGAATAGCGTGTGGCTGAACCAATTTGCGAAAATGACGCCGCAACAGAAGGACAATTGGGTCCAACTGTGGGATCCCTCCATGTATATTGGATCGGCGGCGATGCCAGTATTCTTTATCAATGGTACTAATGATTTTGCCTATCCACTCGATAGTTATTCCAAGACCTATGGGCTCGTGAAAGGCAAACGTAATTTCCGCATCACTATTAATATGCCTCATGGTCATCAGCAAGGTTGGGCACTAAAGGAAATCGGGCTTTTTGTTGACCAGTACATAAAGGGCGGGATCCCACTGGCGACCATCATGAAGCCGCAGCTAAGAGACGGGCAAGTCCGTGTCAAGTTTAAGAGCAAGGCAACTCCTGCCTCTGCGAACCTCCATTACACGACAGGAACCATGCCAATCAATAAGCTGGATTGGGAAAGCATGCCTGCACGCATTGAGGACAATTTCATCGTCTCACCCGCGCCCCCGGATGAAACGACAATATGGTTTCTTACTGTTACAGATAATCGGGAAGCGATCATGTCAAGCGAACTTGTATTCACGACTAAATAGAAGTAGGGCTACACTTTTGACTTACACTTTTACCAGCCGCCCTGTCAGTCGAATCGAACACCTTCGACTAAAGTTCCTATAAACATAAGCAGCGCGCGTCAGTTCGATTCGTACGGCCCCATTTCGCCAATTGGAATCGGTTCGAAAAGAAATGGCCTAAGTAGCTCTACATTACCCAGAGACTTGCGTCCAGGTGCTAACTGTGCCTCCTCAAAAGGCTGGTTGGTTACCGCATTGAGCGATGTCTTCTGCACCTGACCATCGCGCAGGAAGGTACTGCCGCATCGAGCGAAAACATTGCGACAAATGAGGTTCACATTGGCATTGCTCTTGAGATCGGTCAGTTCGGGATACCGGCTCGCATAGGAAAGCTTGCCTGCCTGCGGGAGAAAACGCTCGATCGATTCGAGCCAGCGTTTCTCATCCCAGCGGCTGAAGCTGATTCCTGCGAGACAATCGACGAAGAGATTGCCCTCCACGAGATTCTTCTTACCTCCGTGGATCTGAACGCCGCCGAAATGAACGGCGCCGCATCGCTCGAAGACGTTTCCGTAAACGGCGACGCCGGAGATCATGTCGTCCAGTCGGACGCCGGCCGCACCGTTCTGCTGGCCGCCTCGGATATCGCTCCACCGATTCCAGCGAATCACGACTCCGCGATACAGCGGATTGCCAAACATATCGAGCCCACCCTGGTCATCCGATTCCCGAACGACGTTCCTGATGACGTTAAGTTCAATAAGGTGATCGTTGCCCTCGATTCGCAGGGCCGAGGAAGGAATATTCTCAAACAGGTTATGCGCGATTCGGTTGCCACAGCCATCGAGATGAACCGCCGGAGCGTAGGTGCGCTTCAGACGCGAGATGTCGAAGACCCTGCAATTCTCGACGAAATGCCGGCCCGGCGTCAATGCCTGGCGATCCCCGCCGGCCACGCGCATCCCGCCGCAGCCGAGCGTGTTCATCGTACAGCCAAAGATGCCATGACGCTCTCCGCCTTCAACAATGATCGCATCACCTCCGAGCCGCTGTATAGTGCAATTGGCCACCAGGCAATCAGCTCCCCCACTAATATGAATCCCGTTGCCACGTCCCTCCTGCAACGTCAAACCGCAGAGATTCACATGTTCGACACCATTCATCGTGATAAAAGGTTGGTCGAACACACTTAAGACCGTCTCTGCTTTCGATACCTCGATTCCCTCCGGGGCAAGCCAGTAAGCCGTTGCCGTACGGCGATCCAGATACCATTCCCCCTCGGCGTCGAGTTCGCGAAACACATTCAGCGCGTAGTATCGCTGGTCCTTGCGATAGCCGTAATTGGAATAGGGCCGGGACAGCGTAAACGTCCGTGCGTCGGGATCAATCGAAGCGACTTTCTGAAACTCCTCGAACCAGTCCCAGAACCAGTAGCCATAGAGGCGCACATCCGGCTCATCCAGCCAGTGGGCCGGCCTATCCTCGATATAGCTAAATTTCCCATCCCGACATCCGTCAATCCGGTTCCACACCTTGAAGGTATCTTTGCCGAGAATGGCGCCGGTCTTGACAAAGCCCTCGTTCGGCCAGCGGGCGAGCGTCTGGGGCTTGCCATCGACGAACAGCTCCGGGCAACGACGTAGCGCCGTAGCATCCCCCAAATCCTCAATTCCAAGGACCTTGAGGTCGGCTTCCAGCACGCGGTCACGAATCCGCTCATCGAGTTTGTCACGAAGCTTCACATCTGAGATTGGCCTCCATGCGGTGATTCGCACACCACCGCGAAAGACGGCCGCCTGGCCCGGCTCGGCCTGATAGACGATGGGCGTTGCGGCAGTACCGGAATCCTCGGATGTGAGTTTTAGCGTCTGCTCCCAGGGATACTCCCCGCCGCTAATCATGATCCTCACACTTCCTCTGGACAGATTTCCGGCACGCGATTGCTTCAACGACCGTACCGCATCGCGCGCCCTTTCCAGAGTGCGGAAGGGTCTCCTTTTTGATCCGTCCGCAGTATCGCTGCCAGTGGGCGCCACATAGAACACTTCGCCCGGCGCCGGCAGCACAGGCAACTGCACGCGGTAGGAGGCCGGGTCGCGAGCCGGCAGCCCCTTTCGCAGGCGCCCCGTTTCTGCGATACGTCGCAGGGCTGTATCACGATGAAACCGCAGTAGCTTTGAATCGGCAGCCAGACGTTTCCAAGCTGCGATGGCTGCAGCAGCATCCTGCCGGGCCAGCGAAACTTCTGCCAAACCGAACAGGGCTAAACCGCGAGCAAAGGACGGGGCGGAGGCGTCTTTAGCGAGTGTTTCGAATCCCTGGACAGCCACATCCAGCCGTCCCTCGGCAAATGCCCTGGCCGCTTTGTCAACCGCCGGACAAGAGGAGAAGAGCGAATCCTCAGATGCCTCGGCTTGTGTGATGACTACCACCACAGAGGTAATGATCAGAACCTTCAGAATTTGTGATAGAGTCGTGGGTCTTGGTTGCTGTTTTGTCATGGATCACAATTCTCCAATTAAGCTGTTTGTCCAGCATTTCAGTAAGTCGCTCAGAGGTCTCGGTCGATGGTCACTACTGCCGCTAACGTGGCCTGCACAGTCATGGCCGCGTTCTCAATATCACATGTTTCCGGGATGTCTCCTTCGGCGTGATAGTTTGGGTCGCCGTAGGGTAGAGATCCGATATTGATAACCGCGGCGGGGTAGCCGGCCAGGACAAACGAGCCATCGTCGTCACCGGGTCGTGGTCTTATAGCAGTCCGCTGTTCCAGACCGATGGAATATCGAGCGTTCACCTCAGCCATCAGTTCTGCGAGATGCTTACCCTCGGGCTTTGTATACGCGGTCACGTTGGTCTTCTTGCCTGCGGCTGTCTCCTCTGGCGTCTTGGCTCCGATGCCATCCATGTTGAAGACGGCAACAATATTGTCTCCACGCGATTTAGCTTTTTGCGCTGCGGTTTTGCTCGTCCACGGTATGTGTTCCTCATTGCAGAAGAGAAACCTTATAGTGCTTTCGGGCGTGTACTCCGCCAGGACCCGCGCCATTTCCAATACACCAACGGTTCCGATTGCGTTATCGTTGGCCCCCGGGGAATCTATCCAGCTTTGCGAGTCCTTGTGAGCGAGCACTACGATTATCCTTTCGGGATGCGAGCGGCCTTTCCTTTCGGCGTAGAGATTGTACGCCGTATACCAGGGATCCTCGGGTCTGGGCGGAGAGTACTGAGCGTGCTTTGGCTTACTCGTATCCCGGCGAAATGCCTGCACCCGGACGCCCTCTCGCTCGATGCGATATCCCCACGCTTCCAATTTGCCCGCAAGGTAGTCGTCGGCCTCGTAGAGTGTGTTCTTCTCATGACCAGGCAATGTCAGGTTTAACTTGCGATAGGGCAACGGATCCTTTGCCAGGTAGAAAAGATGCTTCGATATCAGCTCGGGGTCAACAGCGCCGATAAGCCGGCGTATGCTCGCATCGGCCTTTTTATTGTCGTCGCGTCCTTCCTGGTCGGCATGAACCGTATCGAGAAGGCCCGCGGACAAAAATACCAAAAGTCCAATCGCATAAATATCCATGCGTCTCATATATCCTCCTGTATATTGAACCATCCTTTCACAGCTTCACGGCAACCAGGCATGACTTACCGCCATGCATAATACCATCAATCTCAAGCTCCTGCAATCAGGATCAATACAACCATCGGCCAAACAGAACAATAAGACTTTACGCACTCGGCATTATCGATCTAACCGGATTCAGATGGACGGAAAGATTTGCGGATATGGGCGGCTCTGTCGAAAATCTCTTGCCTGCTAATTCCGGCCTCATCATACATAGCGAAGATATTGTCGTCGGGGGTTTCCGGGGGTACGGTATGAGAAGCGGCAAAAATGTAGCCGCCGCCATCAGTTGTCATTGCTTCGAGCAATTCGGCTGTCGCTTTGCGGACCTGATGCGCTGTGCCGTTGGGCAGGACTCCCTGCGTGTCCACGCCACCCATGAACGCAAGATCCTTACCAAACTCCTTCTTCAACTCCGGAGGATTCATGCCGGGACAGTTGCACTGAATTGGATTCAGCACGTCCACACCGATTTCAATCAGGTCCCCGATTATAGGTCGAATAGCACCGCAGGAGTGGAACGCTACGTAAAGACCGTGTCTCCTGCCCACCTCGGCATTCTGCTTCAAGAAAGGCTTGACCATTTGCCGCCAGGTATCAGGGCTCATTAGCATAGACTGCTGGCCGGCGGCATCGTCACCCAGCCAAAGCCAGTCCAGATCAAATCGCTGACAGGCCGCCTCCGAAAGTGCTATGGAAAACTCTGTAGATCGCTTTAGCATTTCTTGCGTCAAATCAGGATTAGATGCGATTTCCAGCAATGTCTTTTCCATGCCGCGCAAACGCCAGTACATTTCAAAAACACAGGGTGAAACGTCACAGCCCACGAAGTAGTCATCTTTGAACTGCATCACCGGCTTCATCAGGTCGACGAGTGAGTCAATTCGGTCGAATGGAAACTTGTATTGTAAGAGCTGCTGCTCGGTAGCATCGGCCAGAGGGTATTTGGCGATCTGATTGAAGCCGTCGATGCGAGTCCATTCTATTGCCCAGTCATCAACATGTGATTCGCCATCGTGCTCGTGCACAATCCCTTCCATCGCATGATTATTACTAACCCATGCCTGGCGGATATCATCTCCCATCGCCAAAGGTACATACATGGCGGGAATTTCAAGCAGTTTTCCCAGTCTCCTGGTGGTTTGTGGGTGGTACCACATGAAAATCGGAACTCGGTCGGTTGGTTTATGCTGCAGCGCTAAGTGTACGCGATCCTTTGAGATCATTTGCGGTCTCCTCGAAAAGCACAATATTTGCAAATAGTATCGCAAGTATCTTATTACCAGTACCACAAGTGCTCAAGAACTCTTTTATGAAGTGGTTGTACTATGCGTTTGGGGTGGCTCAAGAAGCATAAAAAATGTTGATTATGTATACAAGATTTGGTACTATGACTATGTAACGCATTGTGATTTGCCTTGCTTCAGGCTTCATCTGATAATCTGCCGGGTACTTGTGGTTACACTGATTCGTGGAGGAAGGG
>JBARRE010000480.1:0-10700 GCA_049644065.1 Sedimentisphaerales bacterium
TCACGCCGGCCTTGGCCCAGTCGTTTGTGTTATCGAGACTCTCAACCTTTGCAACGATCGAGCCGGCACCGGTGAGTACCTTATAAGCAAAATGGAACTCATCGGCTTCCACGCCGTTCACCGCCCAAATGTCGGCGCCGGATGCGGTCATCGTGTATGTGCCTGCCGGGCCCTCTACGAAGCTGCCGACAGAGCCCGGGAAGCCCTGGAACCACAGCGTAAGCTGACTGACATCTCCCTCTGTCCAGTCACGGGGTTCAGTCAACGCCAGCTCTGTCTCTGAATACTTCGAGTAGCCCTGCTTGTTGTTGTCATAGGTTATCGGCATCGACTGACTGCCGCCATGAACGATGGTTTCCTCGGTAAATGATAGTGTGGTTTCATCGCCTACGGCTGCACCGGTGCCGTTACCGGCAAAGTAAGGATCAACGCCTGGAGAGCCATAGCCAAGCCCATCATGCCATGAATACCATATCTGGTTTTCACCGGCATCATAGCCTTCCATATCGTCAATGATCAGGAAGCCGGCAGTGGTAAAGCTCCAGATGTTACCTACCCACGGACTGTCCGGATTAGCCGGATTGATCTCATCAATTCGCCAGTAATATGTAGCTTCCCACTCCAAGTTACCGGGATCATAGTTCTCGTCACCCAGTGCCTTGGTACCCTTGAATTCAGGGGATGTTGTAGTGGCGTTTCTTACAGCCTCTTCATCAGTGCCGAAGTACACCTCGTGCGAAGCGGCGTTGTCTCCAGGGCCCCAGCTAAGGTCGGTTGTCTGCCTGACATCGACTGATCCGCCACGCGGAGTAGGACTGCTTGCCTTCACAGGCACTGCAAGTGCCGCCTGTGGAATTATCTGTTTCGGTGTCCGGGGACTCGACCAGCGCAGCTCTGCTGATGCACCACCAGTACTCTCATAATACTCCATTACCAGGCTGTAAGTATTGCCGGCGACAAGGTCGATAGTTCCCCTGTTTTCGGTGGCCGACCGGTCAACCCAGCGATCAACAAGCAGTTGACCATCCACATATAAACGCACGCCGTCATCAGTTGTGGGATAGAATGTGTAGGTTTCGGTGAATGCCGCTTCTACTTCACCGGTCCATCGGACTGAGAAATTGTCATCGCCGACTGCCGGATCCGGCCCACCCGGATCGCCCCAGTCAAAGTCAATCTGAGGATCGGTGCGGGTCAGGGCGAGATTTTCAAAATTCATTCCCTTGTAGTAATCCGCCCGCACGCCGCCGCCGGTGCCTGCTGTGGTGAAGCTCCATATATCACCTTTATGCGTCTCAAATCCGTCAAATTCATCTATTCGCCAGTAATAAGTCTTGTCCGGCTCAAGATTTCCGAGAGTGAAGGATGGTACGCCCGCGGGGCCTTTTGCAGTACCGCCTGTACCGGCATCGACATCGTCAAAATTGTCGCCGAAGTAAACATTATGCAGTTTTGTACCGAAACCGATAGCCCAGCTAAGTTTCACATCCGGCTCTAAAAATTTAGCGCCGTCAGCCGGGACTGGATTATAGGCAGTTTTAGGCGGAACCGTAAAGCTCCAGACATCACCTATCCACGGGCTTTCCGGATGAAGATCATTAACCTCATCTATCCGCCAGTAATATGTCGTGCCCTGAACAAGGCCGTCCGGATAGGGATATCCTGGAAAGCCGACGACAAAAAACGCCATGCCCAGGCCCTGATTGCCCTGGAAAGTGTCTCCGGTTCCTGCAAGGACATCGTCATAATTGTCGCCAAAGTACACATCGTGTGAGACTGCTGCTTTGCCTGCATCCCAGGAAAGGCTGGCCCATGTGTCCGGATGTATAGCGCCATCCTCAGGATTGGGCTCCCGAGCTGTAAAACTGCTGAAGGCAGGTTCGACATAGTCGCCTTCGTAAAATCTGACAGCGTCTATCCAAAAATCCTCGGCAGTAAAAGAGTAGTGGAATGTAGGGCTGGCTGGAGTTATGTCCTCAGTGAAGACAGGGGTAGTTACATAAATTTCCTGCCATTCTTCGGTCATAGTGAAAACCTGGTCGCCATAACCCTCCCAAGGATCTGCTCCACGTTCCGGCTTTAAGCGGATTTCCAGTTCACCTTCCTTGGCCTTGACAAAGGCCGAAAAAGTGTATTTCTTGCCTGCTTCAAAGGTAAAGCTTCCGTCCGTCATGCCGCTATCCCAACTGTTGACTGCTCCTGCCGGAATCACGACATGCAGGCAGTAGCCTCCCTCAATCGGACCTTCGGGAACCGCTGCATCCACGCAATCCGTAACGACTTCGACGGTCCCAGCGCCATAGTGGCCGAATGGGGCCACACCACCGTCCTCGAAACCACCGTTGGGTAGCAGATTTACAACTTGTCCCTGGCCTGAGTCGATTCCTATGAATCCAATCAACAACAATACTGTCGACCAAACTACTCGATTTCTCATAATACTCTCTCCTTGACTATTCAGTCCCTAAGGGACTTAACAAAATTACTTATACTATTGGCCACAATGCTAGTTATTTCGGCCAATTCCATAACACAAATAAATCAAGTAAACCCTTTTTTATACATAAAAGTCCTCCTCCAAAAAAATACATACGAAAAACGGCCGATAACATTTTTATCTTGACAATATTACATCTATGTTTGCTAAAGACGATTCCTCGCGAATTGACATCACCTGCTTCCTTATAAAAGCTCAATATAAGCCGTTCATTCAAATAGAAGATTATTGGCGACAATAGCATGGGCTTCTTGCATCTGGCGAGCCCAACTCTATGCGTACGCTATAATCTCTTCTTATACCAAAATAGCTATTCTTTTGTCAAATAAAAAATGACCGATAAGAAAGAACTTTTGCCATATTTATACAGGATTGAGGGTAGGTTATTTTGTTTGTCTAAGGGTGAATTCTGATGAAAGGCGCTTGCCGTTAGGGCACAGACTCGTTACCTGTAGTATGTAGTCTTTGTTGCCGGTTTGCTCGCAAGGGAAACTGAACTCGTAAGCCCGCAGGAAATCCCGCCAGTAGTCATTATTAGTGACCGGATCTGTTAGATCCAGCCAATAGTCATTATTTGTAATCGGATCAGTTAAATCGACGTCCGGCCAAATAATAGCCCTTTTTCCCTTTGGCTCAGACGAGCGCTGCATATACTCATACAATTCGAAACGAAACATGCCCGGCGACTTTATCTGCGAGCCGAACGGATCGAGTAAACTAACATAAATAATAATCGAAGACTGCTGAGTATCACTGGCATTAACAAATTCAGTCAACGGCATAATGTCAATTTTCACAGGAACATAACTTGTGTAAATGGAAAGCATATCTATGCTAATATCAGTATTAGGAGGGATTTCAATTTGTGTTTTGGGTTGTTCGCAACCAGCGAAAATGGAGAAAAATATAAGCAATAATACCCGGAATATAATACGCAATGGTTTCATTCTCATTCTTGATAATTAAAATTGAATTTCTAATATGCTGCCGGCATTCAGGCGCAAATTCCGAACAGGCTATAAATCCTCATCAAACAAATGGCCCAGGCGGTATTTTTTTGTTCTCAAATAGTTAATGTTATGCTCGCCCGGTTCGGCCTTTAGGGGAATTTGCTCAATAATTTTTATGCCGTAAACCTCAAGGCGATTAATCTTTTTGGGATTATTGGTCAATATTTTAATTTCCCGCAGTCCAAGGTCACGACAGATTTGAGCGCCAATTCCATAGTCGCGTTTGTCTGCCATGAAGCCCAATTGCAGATTGGCATCAACCGTATCAAGACCCTGCTCCTGGAGCTTATAAGCCCGCAGTTTGTTCGCAAGGCCGATGCCTCTGCCTTCCTGACGCAAATAAATCAAGGCGCCTTTGCCGGCCTGTTCGATCATTTTCATCGCGGTCACCATTTGATAACCACATTCACAGCGTTGTGAATGAAACAAATCGCCTGTCATACACTCCGAATGCACCCGCACCAGCAGGGGTTCGTTATGTTCAATGGGTTTGCCATTCTCGTCAAGCCGGCCAACGTCACCCTTGCATAATGCCAAATGAGGTTCGGGTGAAGTAACGCTTTCATAGGCGATCAGTGTGAATTCACCATAATCGGTAGGCAGATTGACACACTCAAGGCGTTTGATCTGGCTCTCACGCTGCAGCCGATATTCTATCAGTTTGGAGATTGAAGCGATTTTCAATTTGTGTTTTTCGCAGAATTTCAGCAGTTCCGGCACTCGTGCCATCGAGCCGTCTTCGTTCATAATTTCGCAGATGACACCGGCCGGTTTCAAATCCGCCAGGCGCATTAAATCAATTGTTCCTTCGGTCTGTCCCGCTCGCACCAGCACCCCGCCTTCGCGGGCCCGTAGCGGGAATATATGGCCGGGACGAGCAAGGTCGCTCGGTTTGGCCTCATCGGCAATTGCCGCCTGAATGGTCTGTGCCCTGTCCGAGGCACTGATACCTGTGCTAATGCCTTCGGCGGCATCAATACTGACAGTAAAGGCCGTGCCGAAACGTGCCGTATTATCAATGGTCTGTGGATATAGGCCAAGCGCATCACATTTCTCGGGTTGAAGCGGCAGGCAAATAAGGCCGCGGCCGAACCTGGCCATGAAATTGATAATCTGGGGCGTTACCTTCTCGGCGGCGCATACGAGATCACCTTCGTTCTCACGGTCTTCGGCATCGACAAGCACAATCATGTTGCCGCGGCGAAGCTCCTCCAGAACTTCCGGTATTTCGCTAAATTGTATCGTCACCTATATATCCTTAGTGAAGAGAATAAAACGAAGATTCAAAGCAACAATTAAAAACAACTACCATTATAGCTGGGATTTGTTTTCGACCATGGTTTTTAGTTGTTACTCTAAATTCTCATTTTTGTTCGCAAGGTTCTGCTCATATGCTTCAATATAACGACTTCCGTCGCGTATGTAAATAAGAGTTACTAAAATGGCAGTTCCCGCGGCCGACCACCAGAGAGTCCGCAAGAACCAAATCCAGCCCGGCAGTATGCTGGAAACCTCAGGACCGATCAGAATTCCCGCTACCATCGACAACTGCAAAGTAGTGGCGAGTTTGCCGACGAACACAGGGGCGATGTGGATCTTTGACGTAATTAAATAGACAATTACAAAACCGATCAGCAAAAACAGGTCTTTGCCGATGATTAGTACAACAACCGTTGGTGGCAGCATAAAATTATCAACATGACCCCGTTGCGTGGCTAAGAGAAGGCACGCACAGGTGATAAGCAGTTTGTCCGCAATCGGGTCAAGAAACGCGCCGAGTTTCGTAATCTGATTTTTCCTGCGAGCCAGATATCCGTCAACGCCGTCACTAACCGCCATTACCAGAAACAGGAGAATCGACACATACCGCATTGCGTTCCTGGCTGTCTCGCTGAGGGCCGGATCATTTATCTTGAGCATAAAACTGACAAATGGGATGATCAGCAGCATCCGAAAGATTGTGATCCGAGTGGCCCAGTTTAGCTTTACTTTCATCGTTTTTTACCAAGAATTATTGATCACTGGTTTTTACCCTTTTAGTAATTTATGCCACACCAGCGTCGGCAGCAAGCCACAAATCCACATCCAGCGGCCAGGTAAACGAGCCTGCATAAACGGAAACAATCACAGCAACTTCCTTCAACCAAAGCGAAAACTATATTAAGCGGAAAATCACAATTTAGCAAGATATAGATTGATTGGATCACCAGAATAGTGTGAAGCTCATGCTCTTGGCTGTCCTGATTAGCTGTACTGTCCCGTTTTTCAAAGTACCGTAAGTGATTATGACGAAGAACATTCCAGGGGAATGGTCCCCAGCGCTTCATTGGGTCTGCTCCCTGGGATTTCATGTCACTGGAAAAGGAGTTGGTCTCTCAAGTGGGCAATTGCTTGGGGTAAAGCGATAGTGTCATTGTTTTTGACCCATCTGGACATAAGAAGTGTGGCAATGACTCTGTAGGAATTCAACGGCCATGCTTCGTCCTGTGTTCCTTTTGTGCGCGTATCCTAAGGGTAGTGGTAAATCATTCTCAAGTTTATTGGTTTTGTGGTTCGAGAGCGGTGCGGAAAGCGGAGGGGTGGGCGCCGGCGGTCTCTGTGATGGCGCGGATGGTCATCTCGGGCGTGGCTTCAAAGCCAGCTTTTTTGAGCATCTCAACGGAGGCAATAGTGTCCAGACCCATCTGGTCGCAGTACTGTTTGAGTGTCAGCCTGCCAAAGCCGCCGCCACGCCCACCGCCTTGTCCGCCGCCTGCTCCACCGCCACGCCCGCCGCCTTGTCTGACGCCTGCTCCGCCGCCACCAGGGGCATCCGTGCACTGATAATCGTACCTGGCGTAGCCGCTATCGCCAACTGCGATTTCGAATAACTGAATCGGTGTCATATTATAGGCCTCGGCGAGTTCGCCGAAGACAACATCAACGTCGTCTAAGCTGTCTAAGGCAACTTCAATCCCTTCTGCATTTAGGTTTGCGACCACGTCAGCGAGATTCACGTCATGAATATAGTTGGCCACCCCGGCAAGAGTTAGGGACTCGGCGTGGGGGACAGGGGCACGTTGGCTGGGCGTTTCCCAACCGTGCTTTATGGACTCGTTCCAAGCGAGAACTGTGGAGAAAGGCGCAATGTCTCCGAGCGTACCGACAAAAACAACGACAAAAATTACCAGCGCCAGAGCCCAATCGGCACGCCAGGCGAACGCCCGGCCGACTTTGTTCCTGAAATAGTTGACCAGTTGCTTCCAGTTGAAGTACACATGAAAAGCGGATGCAATTGCAAATATGAGGCCGAAACAGATATGGAGGCCGCTCCACTGGTGTTTTGTGAGAGCAATGAGAGTCCAGCCGGTCCAGTTTGCGAAACGTCCCGGCGGAGTCACGAATAAAATGGTGCCAGTGAAGATCATTGCAATAAACGAAAGTGCCGTCAAAACTGAAGTGAATGCCCGCCACTTGAAAATCCTGTTCTTGCCATTGTCCATGGTCATACCTTTCTATTTGTGTGTTGTCGTTGTTAAGCCCTTACGTGGGTGTTTGCGCCGTACGCCAGCTTCACTTTCTTATTAAACGCAGTAACCTGTACAAAACCTGCGAAAGAAATGTGGGCCTAACGTATTAAATTGACATTTTCTTGCATCGGCGTTATAGGTCGAAGGGAAAGTGAAAACGCATTTGTCGTTTTTGAAAGGACATATGCCGGTGAAGTTGCGACACCTACAGCAGTGAGAAATCGCAAAAACCTAAGTTTAATAGATAGCTCATTGCCATCCCGAAACTAAACATCGGAATATTTTACTGTCTTAATTTGCTTGTATTGAACCTGCACGGTGATATAATCCAGCAAGTAAATCGAGGGCAAGAAAATGGCTGTACTAAATGTAAATATCGACCACGTCGCAACTATCAGGCAGGCCCGGCTGACTGATGAGCCGGACCCGATCTGGGCGGCGGCCCAATGCGAACTGGCCGGTGCAAACGGAATTACCGTTCACCTGCGCCAGGACAGACGTCATATATGCGACCGAGATGTTCGGCTGCTCAAGGAAACCGTCGTGTGCAAGCTGAATCTCGAAATGTGTATGGCCGAACCGATTGTAAAAATTGCAGAAGAGATTAAGCCGGATCAGGTTACATTGGTGCCCGAGAAAAGAGCCGAGCTGACGACCGAAGGAGGTCTGGATTGCGTTCGGTACAAGAAACGCCTTGCCGGCGTTGTTAAAAGAATGCACAAAAAGCGCATTTTGGTGAGCACTTTTATCGCACCGGATAAGGAGCAAATTATCGCTTCGGCCCAGACCGGTTGTAATGCTATCGAATTGCATACCGGTATGTACGCGAACGCCAGGGGCCAAAGAGCAGTCAATAAGAAACTCGCCGAGTTGGAAGCCGGCAAAGAACTCGCGATGGAGAATAGACTTATGGTCCATGCGGGTCACGGTTTGACATACCGAAATATTGCCGGCGTGGCGCGCATCAAAGGCCTTTGCGAGTTCAATATAGGCCATAGTATTATAGCAAGAGCAGTCTTTTCCGGAATCGAGCAGGCAACTGCCGAAATGATAAGATTAATAGATAAATTCAGCTCGCAATTATGAGTTTATAGTTCATGGGCTGCTAACTGTGCAGAATGAACTATTCACAAAATTAGGAGATTAAGAATGTTTACTGGGGCAATGGTGGCGCTGATTACACCTTTTCAAGATGGTGAAATTGATTTTGAAACTCTCGATGAGCTGATCGAATTCCAATTGGAGGGCGGCATAGATGGTATAGTGCCCGTTGGGACGACCGGTGAATCGCCGACATTAAGTTACGAAGAGCATAAAAAGGTCATCGAAAGAGTAGTGAAGACCGTGGGCGGACAAGTCCCCGTAATCGCAGGCGCCGGCGCAAACAGCACTGCCGAGGCGATTGAGATGACGGCATTTGCAAAAAAAGTCGGTGCCGATGCGACTTTGCAGGTCGGGCCATATTACAATAAGCCCATGCAGGAAGGCTTTTATGAACATTTTAAAGCGATAGCTGAAAATATTGATTTGCCGGTCGTGCTATACAATATACCGGGCCGTTGCGGAGCCGGCATGACGCCTGAGACAATTGCGCGGTTGGCTGAACTCGAAAACATCGTTGCGATCAAAGAAGCGAGCGGCAGTCTGGACCAGGCCAGCGAAATTGCGACTCGATGCGACATAACCATCATCTCCGGCGATGATTCCCTTACGCTGCCGTTAGCCTCGGTTGGGGGCAAGGGCGTGATCAGCGTAGTGGCGAACATTGTGCCGACAGACGTCAAAGCGATGACCGATTTGATCCTGGAAGGGGATTTTGTCTCAGCCCTTAAATGGCATAAAAAGCTTTTCGCACTGAGCAAGGGGATGCTTACTTTGGCTACGAATCCCATACCGATCAAGGCTGCAGTGGCGATGCTGAATATGGCATCAGAAGAACTGCGATTACCTATGACTCCGCTGCCGGAAGACAAAAAAAGTGTTCTCAAACAGACATTAGCAGACTATGGCCTACTGAGCTAAAGAACGTATTCGCTAACATAATCAACCGTGTGGGGGCAGAAAGTAAGGCGGATGCTATGGGGCAAGGAAGAAGTCGGTCTCGCAGGAAGGTGCTTCACAGCCTTGATAGATATCGGTGTCCTGCAGTGTGAAAATATCATCCGTGCCAATAAAGCGTGTTTTTAGAAACTTTACGTGGCCGTCATCAAGTAAAACGTTCTGTCCACGACGGTTGTGATTGATGCTGTTAAGAGTTAACAACTGCTTGTTAACTCGAAGACTAAATTGTTTTGAGAAGTTATCAAGTAATTCTTCAAAAAGCGGATTCCAATCTGCCATAATGACTTTTTTGCAAAGTATCTTGCCGTTACTGGTCTTGCGGCAATTAATCTGGAAGCTGTAAGTTACATATCTTCTGCTGGGGAAATCCTTGAATTTGCTTAATTGTGAGGGAGTCATTTCGAGGTTTTCACCGTATTTACACGCGGGACAAACAAAATCGGCTGGCTTTACATAACCCTCTTTTACCAAAAGATAGACACGGCGGGTATTGGAATGGTTTTCGGCGCCCTGATCGCCCACTTTCCACCAGGGAGCGCCCGCCGAAGTTGCGACGGCCGGGTGTTGGTCATCATGGTCAGACATGTAATTGTGCAAACCCTGGAAGATACTGCTCTGCTGCATCTGGCATTGCTTCCGCAAAGAATGATGACGGGCATAGCCGGATACGGCTCTGAATGTTGTGATCAGAAGACTGCCTGCAATCATAAGCACCGCTGCAGTGGCTAACCGTCTTCCAAAACCAGTCCGGAGCCGATTCTTGGTGGCAAATTCCCGGTTTTGTTCGCTGGCAAGTAATTCCTGTAACCGTTCCTGGCTTGAATTCGCTAAGCTGTTAAGCCGAAAAACAGTACGCTCCACAAGAGAATCCGGGCAGGATTCAGGCTCTAAGCTGTTAAGTGGTTCAAGTGTTGCTTTGAGTTTGGAGTGAATTACTGATGCTTGTTCGTTGGATTAGATTAATGTCTGAGCTTCGGCGGCCTGTTCCTGGGATGTCAAACCCAAACAATAATCAAATATGATCTGTTTCTGCTCGTTATTAAGCGGAGTCATTTGAATTCTTTGCTCCCAACTGATGTCTTCCACTCTTTTGCAAAACGACCGACGGCTGTGTGCAGTCTACTCTTAACCGTCCCGATAGGTATACTCAAAATCTCGGCCATTTGTTTGTAAGAAAATCCCTGAAAATATGCTAAACCTAAGATTTCTCGCAGATTTTCCGGCATATCCGATATAATCTGTCCAACACGCGAGGCCGTTTCATCCTTTTGCAGTTCATCATAAGGCAATGTCCTGTCAGAAGTAACAGTATTAAGCATATCATCAAATGACATATCCTGCGAATCCGCCATAGTGCCAATCGAGACAGCGGATGTTCGTTGCCATTTACGAAGAGCATCCTTTGCTTTGTTCGCTGCTATTGTAAAAAGCCACGGGCGCAAAGGCCGGTTTGTATCGAAGCTATTCCGGCTGGAGTATAACTGTAAAAACGTTTCCTGAAAAACATCCTCAACAAGGTCATGCCGGTTTAAGAATTGTCGAAGAAATGCATAAAGGCTGTTTTTATAGCGAGTTACGATTTCACGAAACGCAGCCTCCTCCCCGGCTGTATAGCGGGTGAGC
>JBARRE010000481.1:0-3458 GCA_049644065.1 Sedimentisphaerales bacterium
CTGATAGCGCGGCTCGGGAGCAGAAATCTGATTGTCGAGACGGTTGAGCCGCCCGTAGAGCGAGCCGACACAAGTGAGGCGCGGCGGATGCGGACCTACGGCTTGACCTACAAGGACGCCGAGTCAATTCGCAACAGCCTGCCGGACGTCGAGGTTGTCGTACCCATTCGCGAAATCGACCAGGAAGCACGATACGGCAGTCGTAAGGTGGCTATCAAAATCGTGGGTACCATTCCGTGGTACACGGCGGTTTCGCCGGTTCACATCGTTCATGGGCGGTTTTTGAGCAGTATTGATCTGCATCAGCAGCAAAGTGTGTGCGTGGTCGATGAGCAGCTCGTGAGCGGTCTGTTCGGCTTCGACGAACCGCTCGGCAAGGACATCAGGATAAAGGGCAGTTGCTACCGGGTTGTAGGTGTGGCCGGGACACCGTCGGCTGGGGGCAGACAGAAGGGTTCCACAAGCGCTATGGCGGCGGCAATGGGTTCCGACAGTGGGGACACCGGTAGTGTATATTTGCCTTTGTCAACCGCCAAGTCCCGATTTACCGAGTTGAGCGCCAGCTTTACCGGGGGCAGCGAGAGTATAGAAAAAGTACAGCTACAAAAGATCACAGTGAAGGTCAAATCAACTAACCAGGTTTTACCCATGCGTGATATTCTGGATACTTTGCTGTCGCGTCTTCACAAGGATAAGAAGGACTACCGCATAATTGCGCCGCTTGAACTGCTGTACCAGGCGAAACAAACTCAGCGGATTTTCAGTATCGTACTCGGCTCGATCGCCGCGATTTCGCTTCTGGTCGGCGGCATCGGAATTATGAATATCATGCTGGCTACAGTCAGTGAGCGAACACGAGAGATCGGTATCCGGCGTGCCCTCGGTGCCACGAAACGCGATATAATCGTTCAGTTCCTCTCAGAAACGCTTATGCTGACATTCATCGGGGGCGTTCTGGGAATTGTCCTGGGTTCTCTTATACCGTTTCTGGTGACCCATTTCGGCCATATGCCCACCGTCATTACGGGACTGTCCCTGGTCCTGGCCTTTGGGATTAGCGCTGCGGTTGGGGTGGTCTTTGGCATGTATCCGGCCTATCGAGCCGCCAATATGGATCCGATTGAATCGCTCCGGCACGAATAAGTTACAAATCGTTCCGCATCTATTTCCCGCTTTGACCAATTCACACACACGGTAAGATAATGATTTGGGAAAAGCAGTAATGACGAGAGAGTCTTCAGTGCCCAAATTTTCCATAGTCCTTGCCTGATGTGTCCAAGTTCATGTGCAATAACAGATTTCAATTCTTCCAATTCGAGTAATTCGATTGCTCCCCGGCTTATTTCTATTACGGCTTGGCTGCTTAGCGCTAGCCAGCGCAATTGAATAGTAATGCTATTGTTTGCTGTTAAGATTATTTCGGGTGTTTTGATTCCCTTTGAGGGGCATACTCCTTTTATGAAAGAGTTAATGAAGGACAGTTTGGAGTCTTTGCACTTAGACCAATTGAGATGCATGAGTTGAACACGAATTATTAGAAAGATGCTCTGTATTAACCTTCGTACATATGTTCCCAAAAGCGTAAGAAATGGAAGGCAGACAGCAACGAGAAGTACTTGCCCAATAATTTGGCCAGATGCTCTCCCAAATAGCATTTTGCCAAAAACAAACATCCATGATCAAAGATATGCATTTTTCTCAAACAGGAAAGTCCGGCCTGTAAGTGCATAGCTTAAACCATCGAAACAAAACACTCCCGCAAGCAGATGAATCACTCCTCCGAAAATACAATGGAACACTACCGTGACGCGAAACAGCAAAGGCATCTTCCATTTCCAGGCCATTGGGAGGTAAGGCACAAATGGTCCCCGCAAGGATTCGTTTTTGCCAACCTTTTCAGGTATTGATTAACTGTACGATATGAAATATCAAATAATTGGTCATTGTCTTTCAGTTTGTTTTCAGCGACATATTGTTTTAAAAAAGTCCGAACAAAGCATCAATTTGACTTTCCTGCCGGAGCTTCCTTTCTTGACGGTCGTTTCCCTGATATTTAACTCCTTAAAATTGCTATGAATATCAGAAACTCTGACATTAATAAGTTCGCCTGGGCTTCGAAGGCCTGTATCATACAGGAACATAATCAGCGTTTTGTATTCCGGTTTTGAGTTGTCGCATAGTTTTTTTACCTGTTCTTGCGACAAATACACCCACCTTGGTTTAGGATTCGAAACATCGAGGTCTTCTGTTATATCCGCGATTTCCAAACCTTTCTTTCTGTTGACCTTCATATGCCAATGCCGGAACGCCTTAAAAGGTTTTACAAAATCCACAACAGATTGATAGCATTTTCCATCCAGCCTTTTAATCGTACCGTTTCGCATTGCATTAAATAATTTTATGACTTGCTCTTCGCTTATGTTAGTAAGGTCAATATCGCAATATTGTTTGATGTGTTTTGCAAGAAAGATAAGTCTTTGTTTTAGATTATTCAGCCTGATATAGCTTCTCGGCCCCTTTATGCTTTTGGAGGAAACATTTAAGCCGTTCTCCATATCTGAGATATAGTGGAGAATAGTAGCGGAGTTTTGTTTGCTAATCCCAGGAATTCCATTTTTGACTTTCTCTTTCCAACTCAAGAATTTCTCTTTGTGTTTATATGGATCTATTTTCATGAATATCTGGTTCAGCCAGAAACGATTTATAATATTTCAACCGTTTCGCGAAACGATGCCCCCTGAAAATCACAGGATACCATCACGCCCCAACCGGGGAGGGCAGTATTGTGTGATTTCGTGGAGGTGTTCTTTTGATGAGTTTATCGTGATGATACAGAATCCAAGGAACATGCCTATTTATAGTTTTCGGTTTCAACATGAAAACGTCCGCCGAATCAGTCTAATGTTTTTAAGCACTGATTCCCGATTTGATTATATGGTGAGAAAGGGGCATAAGGCCATTGGCGGTAAAGATCAGCGGAGACGGTGCCAAACTGCGTTATCATCCAGAAAATGGCTACAATTGGCAAGGTGGCTGTCTTCTGGTTACCCCTATTTTTAGCCTAAAAACGCCTATTTTTTGTCATCGTATTCAATGTACAGTGTGATTTTATTCCCTATAATAATCACAAGATGATGTCTTATAGATAGTTATGTGTAAGTAAGGTAAGTGCAGTTTTGGAAAACTACAACTTTTAATACAACTAAATCGGGATTATCTATCAAATAAATCACTATTTGCGGGCTCTTCCAGAGAATCGGGCCGCAAGGATGGCTGCTTTGACAATCAGTGTAACCCGCAGCGTTGACAATTTCGATATTTGTTGTCATAATCGTGTCATTTCGGTAAGCCTGCATGAAATGATTTATTTTCGCTGGTATTGTCAGTTGTGGCCGGTGAGTTCCGCTTGATCGGCGGCCCATGTGACGGGTCGTCGGGCGGGCCGGTTAAAACCAATT
>JBARRE010000482.1:0-3729 GCA_049644065.1 Sedimentisphaerales bacterium
GTAACAAAACCGACCGACCATATACCTTTTCGCGGATATTCTACCGCAACAACCCTTGAAAACAGCTTTTTTTGCTCCTCATTCGTAAGTAAAAAATCGGTCACCTGCTTCACATAGGGAAATACATTCCTGAGTATGGGCGTGTTCATTATAAACTTTTCAATCGTTCGCAACAAGCTCCTGCCAACGTAACTTGCCATCAGCGCGCCGAGTACGCAGACTCCGACAACTGCGAGAATAAAGCCTGTGATTGAACCGTGGCCATCGATCCACGTCTTTGCAAGCGTCTTTTTGAGCTGCTTGATGCGGGCCCCACGCCATATTTCGGGCCTTCGCAGATGAATCTGCAATTCATCTTCGTTATCGCTTAATTCAGGCTTCATCACTAAAAGATATGCCCTGACCTCCTTTTCGGAGATCTCGACCCGTTCGTTGGCAGCCAGGGCGATGATGTGGACCAGACCTCGATTAATATGGATGCTGATTTTTTCCTGGATGAACGTATAGCCCCAGACGAATAACCAGATCGTCAGGATACTCGGCAATAACACCGCCAATCCATGCAGAAAATAGCCTTTGAAGCGTCTTGTAACGCTCATATTCTCAACACCAAATTCTTTTCCGCTGCCAACTTACGAATTTTCCTTCAACTTATAGCCGCTCATAAAACACACCAAATCCAGAGCACCATAGATTACTCCGCCGGCTTGCCGTAGTCAATAAAAAAGTCTTTCGGTAAATGCGCGCCAATCAAATGGATGACCGCGCCCGGCAAAGAAACTAAAAGAAAAATAAGCCTCTGGCATAATGCCAGGGCCAGAGCATTTTTGCCGGAGATTGTGCCGACCCGCATAAACATCATTTTCAACCATCCCTCCATGATTCCCAGCCCCCCCACGCTTATCGGCACAGCTCCCAACAGCCACGAAACAGGGAAGAAAATAAAGTAATATTTAGCAGGCACATTTATACCTATTTCTCTGCCAATAAGCCACATCGCCACTACGGTCACGCCTTGACAGCAGAAAGTAAGCAGCAAGGCACCGACAATCGCCGGCCACTTATGACAATATATACGAATCGACTGCCGCACCTTGCCCAGTATCGATGCTCCATGCCGGCGGACGATATTAAAACCACGTTCCAGCAAAATTCGCCCCCTGGAATTCGATACCACAAGAATAATTACGACCGCAAAAGCTGCTCCAAGCCAGATAATGATATCTTCGATTGCCAATTGCCGATTGCCGATTTTTAAATCGAAATTCGGAAATCGAAAATCGAAAATCCCCTTAAATCCTTCTTCCCGGCTCTCTTCGGGAATAAACCAATAGCAGCCGAAAGCCATAATGAGCATACCGATCAATCCGATTACTCGATCAACGAACACCGATAGCACCGCTTCCAGCTTTTTGTCCGTATGCTTGGTAACGTACCACGCACGGGGAAGATCGCCTCCAATAGCACCGGGCAGGCAGTTATTATAAAACAGGCCTAACAAATGCAATCTGACGGCCGGCCAAAAACCGATCTTAATAGACTGGACCTTCAATAAGAGTGACCACCTCGCAACAAAAATAAACTGCGCGATAATGTAGATTCCCATCGCTCCGGCAAAAATCCACAAATTCAGTCCCAGCAGGACTTCAAGAACCTCGGTGAAATTTTCCCCTCTGAATGCCAGATATAACGCCGCCCCGGCTACGACAAATCGTAGAAGATATGAAATATATTTATAATTGTGTCGCGGGCTTCCAGCCCGCGCCCGAGGGCGGGACGCCCTCGACACGTCGCATTTACTTTTCCTGACTCTTGCTTCCGGCATTGAAGTCGTTCGCCTTAAAACGTTTCCACAGATAATAACCGCTAAAGCTTGGCCTGGCAAGATACAAACATTAACGGTTTACCCCGTGAGATAGGTAAAGCCGTTATCTCACGGGGTAAATCCGGATTTTCGAGAAAAAATACATGACCAGTCAGTCGGACGCTGGTGGCATTCTCGGTGACACTGGGCATGTTGGTGGCGAATTGTTTGACGCTCTCCCTGCGGTGTAGAGTTGCAGCCGCGGTACAGGTGTTTACCCATACAACGGTTTTCAAGACGGTTTTAACTGCTGCAGGTAACTCCAACGGTTTAATCTATTTACAACCCTTTTAATGAGACTAAAAACGGCCAAGTTACGCACTGGTCACGTTACTCAGACTCTTGCTGTAGTAAGTTTAGCTTGACAAATTGTGGAGATTGCTGTATCGTTGGATGAAACAGCAGTTGAGAGCCACACCACGATTGAAGGACGAGAAGTTCGTGATGTTATACGGAAACCATATAAGACCTCTAATAAGAAGGGGAATTGCCCTAAGTCGCGTCCAAGGAATTATTTATGGATTTCCTGCAAAGAAGTGTTATACGGACACTCAGAGAGGTCTGGCGTCTTATACGGAAACCATATATACACTGTTGGCATGTGATAACCCAGAATAATTAATCACTTTCTGGACCGCGCCATGAGGTTGTACCACTATACTATTATTGAAGGAATGATTGGACTGTTGGTCAATGAACAGGTTTGGATGACTGACTGCCGTTTCTGTAACGACAAGAAGGAAATCATCTCCTTTCTCAACCAAGCCCTTGAGCACTGGAAGGATGATGCCCGTTGGGATGCCTTGAGCGACAAATTTGATTATCCCACAACACACGAACGGCATTTGAGCGATTTTGTTGCCTACATGACACCTTTACGGACCGTGCCGATCTTCTGCCTGTCTCGACGCTGGGACACACTTAGTCAATGGCGTTCATACGCGAACGCTGGAAACGGTGTTTGTCTTGGCTTTGATGTGCCAGATGTATTCGCACCCTCTGATTTCGCAGGCACATGCGACGAGGTGGGATATAAGCTTATCGAGTGCGTTTATCAAGACCAAGACACGATCGATTACTCAGCTGCTTTAGATGAGATAATTGTGCAGCCAGACCCACATCACGTCATCGAGAAGATCGTTGAGTTGGCACTGCGTTACAAGAATGTTCATTTTCGCGAAGAAGAGGAGGTGAGAATTGCGCTTTACGGGCAACAGTATCTGGATTACCGAAGCGCAAATAATCGGCTGATCCCGTTTTTCAAATCTGATAATCTTTACGGGCAACTTGTACTGAAAGAGATCATAATGGGCCCGAAGCTGGACTTCGACGAAATGTCTAGAGCCATAAGTAGCTTACTGATAGAAAAGAGCTGTAAAGCCGCAGAAATTCGCAACAGCGCAAGAAGAGACGATCGGGTTATCGGAAGCGAAGAACTGGCAATGCTTGATAGGATGCAGGCTGAAATGAATATTAGGCCTAGATACTTTGACTGTGGTCTGCGCTAAACTAGTGGCCACCAAAGTGCTTTGCAGCCAGTCGCACAACTGTTCCGCCAACAAGGGGCTTAAATCGGACGGCCTTTAGGCCGCCGCTTAGCCCCCGCGTTATGTTTCATGGAGCATTTAAGTGATTCTAGGGAATAGTAAAAAATTCAAAGGCACCGGCTATGTTTGCTTTATTGACGTCCTTGGATTCTCCAATGACATATTGAAAAACTGGGGCAATCCGAAATCAAATCCGCTTGAAAAAATCTTATCCATTAAAAAAGAGATGCCTGGATTCTCCAAGGTTGGGGAGGATGATGGCCAAGAAACTCATCGAACTTATGTATGTCGTGTGAACACTGTCTCAGATAGCGTCAC
>JBARRE010000483.1:0-3423 GCA_049644065.1 Sedimentisphaerales bacterium
TTGTCGAGCTGGTCGAGAAGGTGGCCGAGAACGTATTCATCCCCTTTACTGTCGGTGGCGGAATCCAGACCGTCGAGCAGATCGACGAGCTTCTAAGGAGCGGAGCGGAAAAAGTCTCGGTTAACACCGCCGCCGTTGCTAATCCGAATCTGCTCGCCGAGGCGGCACAGCGTTTTGGAAACCAATGCGTTGTGCTTGCGATTGACGCCCGCCGATCGAAGGACAGACCCGGAAAATGGCAGGTCTGCATAAAGGCCGGCTCCGAGCCGACCGACATTGACGTGGTCGAATGGGCGGCCCGCGGTGAAGAATCAGGAGCCGGAGAAATCCTGCTGACCAGCATGGACGCCGACGGCACGAAAGCCGGTTACGACAACGAGCTAAACAAGGCGGTAACCGATGCCGTCAATATCCCCGTAATCGCCTCCGGTGGAGCGGGGACACTCGAACATCTATACGACGCCATCGTTGACGGCGGCACGGATGCAGTCCTCATGGCTTCGATCACCCACTTCGAAAATTACACCATCACGCAAATGAAAGAATACCTCCGCGACCGTGGCATCCCAATGAATCTATAAAAGTAGGGTTCCCCGCATTAGAAGTTTATTCCGCCTGTTAATCAAGGCTGTCGATCTGCTTTTAAATATTCTCTAAAGATCCGCGTTCTCCAGCAGATCTTCCGATGCAAAGTCCATCGTCCATAAAGTGCTCTGAAGCTCTTTGGAAACACCTTCCAACTGATCGATTAAGGATTCTAATTTATCCTTTTTCTCCTCTCCCGTTTTGCTCTGCACCGATCTAAGGTCTTCCAATAGTGACTTTATCTCATCACCAAGCTCCTCTACTCCATCGGCCAGATCCGAAATATCATCCACTGC
Source organism: Sedimentisphaerales bacterium (assembly GCA_049644065.1). Lineage (GTDB taxonomy): Bacteria > Planctomycetota > Phycisphaerae > Sedimentisphaerales > Anaerobacaceae > JAFGPJ01. The sequence goes on from JBARRE010000483.1 coordinate 882, forward strand.
CTCGTTGAGTCTATCGCTCATGCCGCCCAAAAGATTCTCGATCTCACCACCGGCATGTTCTACCTGCTCATCCTTGATTGTATCGTGTTCGCTCATTAGGATTCCTTTCCTTCAAAAACCGAGCCGGCCGGAGCACGCATTCCTAAAGACACTCCAGCATACATTAAGCTATACAATACCATAATATCGTCTCGAATTCAACAATCTTCCAACTAATTCAGTATTCCATGCCGCATGCATACAACAATCTTATGACTACTTGAATTATATCGATTCAATCCCTGAAATTTTTAGATCAGCATAATTCTATTTTCACAGAATTGCTGTGATTAACCGCTGATTGTTGTAGAATCTCCATTCGAGTGGATTGGTTGTGCGATGTCACGGACAGCCGGCCCGGCCGGTCTTTATAGAAAAAAATGTTAACGTATCTTAAAAACAATCTGCTGCGAGGATTCAAAGTTTCGCCCTTTCGGGCGCCGCTCAAGAGCCTGATACCCGTGCCGGTTTATGTTTGCGCATCGTTGGCTATCGGTTTTCATGCTGGATTGTTTTCGGTGGGCATTATCGACTATCCAATGTCCGTTGTGCTGCCATTCAGCCTCTTTGTTTATCCCTCTCTGCTTGAAGAGGCCTTCTTCCGCGGAGTCCTCATCCCCAACAACGTCGGCACTCAAAGCAAAAGCCGAATCGTCGTTTATATCGCCGTCAGCACGACGACATTTGTCCTGTGGCATCCAGCCAATGCCTTGACGATCAACACCACCGCAGCGGCTCTGTTCCTGAATCCGGCATTTCTGCTGATTGTCACCCTGCTGGGCATTACGTGCAGCGTTTCATATGTGCTATCACGTTCGCTCTGGACGCCTATCATTATCCATTGGCTGACCGTAGTCGTCTGGGTCATCTTCCTGGGCGGCAGAAACAAACTCCTGGAACTGTAAGGGCCGTAATCGACGTAATCGATTCATAACGAGAGCTTGTATTATACAGGCAATCGGCTTTAGCAGAATCATCCCGCCGACAGAATTAGCAACAATGTTTCCGATCGGGGCTAATCACAAAATAAAATCGCAAACGAAGTTAAGATACTCTCGTTCGCCCGGTCTTAAGTTGGAATGTCTGTGAACCGACTGCAGGACGGTTCGCAGGCCGTCCCGCCATATCTCGTCCGATACGTCAGAACGGAACTCGCGCATTTCTTCCAAGCCCTCGTTCAACAATTGAGCATGGCCATCCTCCGGTACCTCATCGTGAATTGCTGCTTTCAAGGTATCTGCAACAATGCGGTCGTCGATACGGCGATCTTCGCGATATCGAGAGGTGAAAATGAACTCGATGTTCTGCAGGAGGTCATGGTGATCTCTGACCATCCGTTTCAATAATTTACCAGACCCTGGCGCTTCCTTCATACCGCCGTGCAATGACATCAGGCGGATATTGGCCTTTTTCTGGTCGGCACGTTTTCGCCGCATCCGTTTGAGCTTTGACATGTAATGACTCCTTTCACATTACTGCCTGAACAGGTGCCCGTTCAGCTTTCCATCATTCATTTTCGCTTCCCTGACTTTTTGGCCTTTCGAGAATCGTAATTGGGATTCGGCGTCAGTATTTGAGCGTTCACTTCAATTCGCCAATTATAGAGCATCTTTTTCAATTGCTCAACTCTTTCAGGCATTTTTTTCGCCAGGTTGTTTTGCTCGCCGATGTCTTTTTTGAGATTGTACAATTCGAATTCGTTGCCGGGGCCGCAAATGCTCTCATCGAACCATTCGATCAACTTATAATCGCCTGCGCGGACGGCACCGCACGGCCCAATGCTGCTGCCGTGATAGTGGGGATAGTGCCAGTAAATGGCCAGGCGGTTAAGTGTGCCGCTTCGATTAAGGACTGGCACGAAGCTGACGCCGTCGATTGGCTTTTTCGCTTCGTCTTTCACGCCGGCGATTTCCAGAAAAGTCGGGAAGAAATCCACACTGGTGACCGGTTCGCTGCACATGCTGCCCGGCATTACGACGCCCTGCCAACGGACAATCAAAGGTTCTCTTATGCCGCCTTCGTACAGATTGGCTTTGCCGCTGCGCAGAGGCGTCTGTTTTGCATCTCTTTCCAGACCGCCGTTGTCACCAAAGAAAATAACGATGGTCTTGTCGGTAATTTTCAGCTCATCCAGTTTCTTTAGCAGTCTGCCCGTGCTGTTGTCGAGATCCTCAATCATCGCCCCGAGGGCAGGATTGTTCTGCGGCAAATCGGAGCCTGGCTTGTTCTTGTATTTTTGAACGAGCTTCTTTTTACCCATAACCGGAGCGTGTATCGTGTTATGAGTGACATAGAGAAAGAAGGATTCGTCCTTATGTCTTTCCATGAATTCCAGCGACTTTTGAGTAATCGCTTCCACGTTGTGAGCATCGCTTTCGGGATCGGTTTTGGAAGACGGTTTGTAGGTGACGAAATACTCATCGAAGCCCTGCTTGTCCGGATTGTACGGCAGGCTCTTTGGCGGCTTCTTGTCGATGCTCAGATGCCACTTGCCGAAACTGGC
>JBARRE010000484.1:0-5173 GCA_049644065.1 Sedimentisphaerales bacterium
CCCCATGAGATAGACACAGCCGGCATCTCACGGGGTAAATCAGCGAAATCCGCGGTTATTGACTATTTCCTGGTGTTAATTCGTAGCTTATTTGAAAAAACAAAGCCAATTTATTTCGTATTGAGTACTGCGTGATGCGAAAAGGAATTTGAAAAAACAAAGCCAATGTTAAAATGGGCAAAACGACATTAGTTCAGTAGTAGTAAAGATTTATGAGTATTTTGGTGATTTTGAGCGGTTTTGGGCGGCGAAAAACAAAGCCAATCAAAGCCAAACAAAGCCAATTCCGGCTGCGTTGGCTGGTAAATTGGCGCAAATCGGCGTAAAACGGGATCTTGTAAGATAATAGGAGGAAAGCAAATGGGCCGGGCTGGATTCGAACCAGCGTAAGCTTACGCTAATGGGTTTACAGCCCATCCCCTTTAGCCACTCGGGCACCGACCCAATCCAATGTAGGGGCAGGCCCATGTGCCTGCCCTGGGCAACCACACAGGGTTGCCCCTACATTCGATCATCGCAATATTAAAGCCGAAAAACGATGTATTGTCAACAGGCAAAAGATAAAAAATCAAATCGAGCCAAATTCAGGCCGAATTGAGCACGGCAAGAAATACCGGCAGAATTTTGCGCGAGATGTTTATGTATTTGCTCTCTTAAAATTACAGAAATCGCAAAAACAGGCCGCCAGCTTGCCGCTCCCGGCACCTGCGACCTTATACCAATTGTATTATATATGTGCGCTTGTAGCGATGGGAGAGTGCCAAGTAACGCCGATTTAACTCTTTACCAAGGCTCCAGGCTGGGGAAAAATGGATTCCCGCCTTCGCGGGAATGACAGTGTGGCACAAGAACTAATTCCAATTGGTCTCAATCCAGCTTCATCGGGAAGTAGTTTTTCGCGTTGTTGAAGCAGATGTCCTCGACCATTTTGCCAAGCATCTCGATATCGTTCGGCAAAAGGCCCGCTTCGACGTCGTTGCCGAGCATGTTGCAGAGGATCCGGCGGAAATATTCGTGCCTCGGATACGAGAGGAAGCTGCGCGAGTCCGTGAGCATGCCGACAAACCGGCTCAGCAGGCCCATATTCGACAGCACGTTCATCTGCTCTTCCATGCCGTCTTTCTGGTCGAGGAACCACCAGGCGGAGCCGTACTGCATCTTGCCCGGCACCGAACCGTCCTGGAAGTTGCCGACCATCGTCGCGCACAGGGCATTGTCACGCGGATTAAGGTTGTAGAGGATAGTTTTGGGCAGATCGTTATTTTTATCGAGCCGGTCGAGGAATTTCGAGAGCGGTTTGGCTATTTCGAAATCGCCCATCGAATCGCCTCCTGCATCCGTGCCGAGGGCCTTGAACAAACGAGTGCTGTTGTTCCGAAGCGCGCCGAGATGAAGCTGCTGGACCCAGCCGGCTTCGTAGTCCATCAGTGCTAATTCGACTAACATCGCCGATTTGAATTTCAAACGCTCTGGGACGCCCGGTTCTTTGCCGGACCTGATCTTGCTGAAGATATTCTTGATTTCGTTTTCAGTGTAGTCTTCGGCGTATGCTGTCTCCAGGCCATGGTCGGAAAGCCGGCAGCCATTTTGATGGAAATAGTAGTGGCGATTGCGCAGTGCCTCAATATATGAATGGAAGTTGGCTATCTCCATATCGCAAATCTCTTCGAGCTTATCGATAAATACGTTTAAGCCCTGAATGTCCTCGACTGCCATGGCCCGGTCCGGCCGAAATGCCGTGTGAACTTTAATCTCGAAGCCGTCGGAGCGAATTTTTTTATGATGTTCCAGCGAATCGAGCGGCCCTTCGGTCGTACAGAGCAGCTTGACGTTCATCTTGCGCATTATGTTTCGAACGCTGAACTCCGGCGTCCTGAGCATCTCGCTGCAGGTTTCGTAGATCTCCCTGGCGGTGTCGGGGCCCAGCAATTTATCTTTTACGCCGAAGGGATTTTTCAGCTCCAGATGCGTCCAGTGATAAAGCGGATTTCGAAGACAGCACGGCACGGTTTGCGCCCATCGCTCGAACTTCTCGTAGTCACTTGCACTGCCGGTGACATATTTTTCCGGCACGCCGTTGGCCCGCATCGCCCGCCACTTGTAATGGTCGCCGCAGAGCCAGGCCTGAGTTATATTGTCGAACTTATGATCGGAGGCGATATGCTCGGCGGGCAAGTGACAGTGATAGTCGTAAATGGGCATTCGCCTGGCGTGTTCGTGGTAAAGAACCTTAGCGGTTTTGGTTTGCAGTAGAAAATCTTCGGTGATAAATTCAGCCATTTTTAGTTCCTAATGTTATGTATAAATTTCCGATTGATTACTCTGGTTTGTTCGGATTATCCTGCTGTTGGTCTTCAGGTTCTTCGTCGCTGTATTTTTTACGCGGCGGCGGCTTGTATGCCGCCATTTTTTGTGCCCAGTCGGAAATCTCGCTCTTGGTTTTTGTCAGACGTTGCGATTGAGGTTTTGGCCGATTTTTCTCTTCCTCAAGGACCTTACGCATCCACATTGCGTAGGCGATCCATCCGATTGCCAGGGCCGGCAAGGCTATCAGCATAAATATTTTATACATTGTAGTGTTCCTTCGTATTTACACAAAATCCTCATAATTGAGAAAATTTAGCGCTAAGCAGAATAATACACGAATCGGATTGTAAGGTCAATATTTCATATAAAGAAGTGTCGGGCGAAGCTAAAGGGGATGGATATCGCAGGCGCACTCATGGCTGGTGGTGTGCGCAGCGATTCGTGGCTATTTTTCGTGTCGGTTGCCGGTTATTAATGTTATCGCAACCCAAATGCCGCTGGCGATAACGATCAAAGCGCCAATTATTACAAGAACAAGGATAAGTGATTCCATATCACGCTCCGGATTTATTTCTTTCAATCCAATGTCCCAGTGCATACGCCAAAAGTGCTGCTCCGAGGGCGGGAATAATAATTAGCGGCGGTATCTCGACGTCGGAGGGATACACGAATTTAAATATCAGCCACAGGGTTATCCACAGCATTATCGCGAAAACCGTGCCGACGCCCATCGATAAGATGCCGGCAAGGGGGCGCGGGCGCTTAATCCAGAGGCCGATTATCAAAGTAGGGAGAATCGCCGGCGCCCAGATGGTGTAGCAGATAAGCAAACCGCCGATGATGCTGGGAACAGCAACCGCACCGGCCGCGGCGATTAATGCAATAACAATCGTCGCCGCCCGGCCGACGTTCAAAGCGGAAGTGTCCGGCAATTTCACAAACGGCTTCATAATGTCCTGAGTGAAAGCCACGGCGCCGGCATTCAACAGCGAGTCGAGACTGGACATAACAACCGACACTAATACCACCAGCAGAAGCGCATAGCCGCTTGCGGGCAGGATCGATTTGACCAGATTCAACAAAACGAAATCTTCACCCGTTTCCATTGGAATGATACTTCGTGCCGTAATCCCAAGCGCTATCATGGCCATGAACCAGAACACGCTGAAAAGGCCCGCTAAGACGAAGCCGTTTCGCGAGATGCGTGTCGTTTTGGATGCCAGGGCCCGGTTCGCATAAGGAGGTATGAGCGTTTCGCCGAGCAGGAAGGCCGCCAAGAGGCCGACAATCTCGATGGGCGATGTCACGCTCAAACCGTTTGTCGTTGCGGCCGAAGCCTGACTGGCAAAAGTTGCCGCTCCGCCCTTCAGATGGAAGGCCAGCACGAATAACAGCGTAATCGGCAATAGTATGGCGAAAGAGCTGAATTGAAAGGCGTCGGTTATGACGCTTGCTCTCAATCCTCCGAACGTTGTGTACAAAGCCGTTACGGCGACGACAATGAAAACAGATGACCAGTGCGGCAGTCCGAATACGTCGTGCAGTACGTCACCGCCGGCCTTGGCCATTACGGCAGCAAAACCGGCGCATAAGCCGACGGAAATAATGCCGGCAAGAATCTGGCACTTCTTGTCGTATTTTTGGCCTATCGCGTCCCCCAGGGTGTGGCAGTTTTTCAAACTCCTGAGCCGGGGGGCAACGAAAAGCCCCACGAGGATATTCTGGATCGAATAGGCCAGTCCTATGCCGAGAAAAAGGAATCCGCTTTTGAACCCTCGCCCGACAAAGCCGATTGAAAAGCCCGGGCCCACGTATGTCGCAGCGAGACTGCCGAATACAAGCGCAAGCGGAAGCGCCCGTTTGGCCAGCGAGAAGTCTTCGAACTCACGAGCGGCCCGCGCGCGCACGGCCACAAACGTAAGCATTACCACGTAGGCTAAAACAACAGCCACAGACAAGGCCATTCCCACAGTTCTTGATCCTATTTGACGCTCTATATACTATCGGTACGACGGACGGTTTGAATGGACCGGCACGGCGATTCTCGAGCTTATGCTTACTGCATCCCGGGCGCTATCTCTCGCGTCTGGATTCATCACCAGATTTGTCCTGGAACGTCTCCTCCTCAAGCTCGTTAATCGTTGTGTCCAGCTCGGACTCCGTACGAATCCATCCAAATCTCGCATCCACGAGAAAAGTACGATACCACTGAATCAAATTTTTCGAAAAGTCATCATCCTTGCAATAAATTCCAAACGATATTTCTCCCGCATGCGAGCCGGCTTTTCTCGGTATTTGTGGAAATGCCAGAAGAACAGCGCTTCTTGTCAGCAGAAACTCGATGTCGGAGACCTGGCTGTTATAAATCCGAAGCCCGCCGGATTCGATTGCCTCTGGATATTTGCGAAACAAAAAACGTGCCGCGTTGGAAAAGCCCGGCACACTCAGGTTCATCGCGCGGTGAATTCTGACGTCCTGGTAATCTTCGATGATTTCGTACAACGCGCTGAGATAATCGTCCGCAGGCTGCCTTTCCCCCTCGAAAAGCATACACGTCCAAAGCTCGCTGTGACCGGTCGAATCGAGCTGCTCCTGGAGCATTTCCTTGGCAATCCTGTAAGTCTGGCTTCGGCTGCCTAAGACTTTCAGCCGGCGCTCGGTCAGGAGCTTCGCCCACGAGGGCATCTGCTCCGGCAGAGAATCAGGCGGACAAATACCAAGCCGGGTCAGCAAACGGAGAAACTGTTTCGTCTCGGAGCCGTAGAAACGCCGGCCCACGACGCTGCCGACGTTGCCGTCACATTCCATTCCGTATTTTTTGTGATAGCCGAATGACAGGCAGTGCACGTCGTAGCCCCTGTCAACC
>JBARRE010000485.1:0-12496 GCA_049644065.1 Sedimentisphaerales bacterium
TGGCGCAGAAGCTCCGGAAGGCATTGACGGCATCTCGATGGTTCCGACTCTCCTGGGTCGGCCCGGCGAGCAGCGCGAGCATGAATATCTTTACTGGGACTTTCACGAGCAGGGCAAAAGGCAGGCCGTGCGGATGGGCGACTGGAAGGGCATTCGGCAAAATGTTGCCAAGAATCCCGATGGGCCGATTGAGCTTTACAATCTGAAAAACGACATTAGTGAAAAGAGCAACGTTGCCGTCCGACATCCGAGCATAGTTGCGAAGATCGAAGCATATATGAAGACCGCGCGAACGCCGTCGGAGCACTGGCCGCTGCCGGGAGAGTAGGGGCCATGATAACTAAATGACAACACAGAAGCAAATTAGGATGGAGTAGGTTATGATGAGACGTCGCGACTTTTTGAAAGCCATGAGCTTCGGAGCGGCGGCATTTGCCCTGCCGGGGTATACTCAAACACTGAAACCGGGCGAGAAGGGCAAAAAGCCGAACATCGTCTATATAATGATAGACGAGCTTGGCTACTTTGAGTTGTCCTGCATGGGTAATAGGCACCTCGAAACTCCAAACATCGATAAGATGGCTGCCGAAGGCATGCGCTTCACACAGGCCCTGGCCGGCGGCCCGGTATGCGCGCCGACCCGCTGTGTACTGATGACGGGCCAGCACACAGGCCACTGCACCGTTCGCAAGAACAGCCAGGTCTGGCCGATGCGGGCTGAGGATATCACCGTCGCCGAAGTTCTTAAGCGGGCCGGCTATGCCACCGGCGGATTCGGCAAGTGGGGCTGTGGCGACCGCGGAACGACTGGCGCTCCGGAGCGGCACGGCTTCGATATTTTCTATGGCTACTACAACCAGACCCACGCCCACTCGTTCTTCCCCAACTACCTCGTTCGAAACGGCGATAAAGTGCCCCTTGAGGGCAACACCGGTGACTACTACAAGGGAAAGCAATTCTCGCATTACTTAATCTTCAATGAGTCCGTAAAGTTTATTTGCGAGCATCGGGACGAGCCGTTTTTCTGCTACTGCGCGTGGACGCCGCCGCACGGCCGCTGGGGAATTCCGGAAGATGAGCCCGCCTGGCTTTACTTCAAAGACAAGCCCTGGGGCGCGGGCCAGAAGAGGCCGGACGATGTGAAAGTATACGCCGCAATGGTGAAAATGGTCGACCGCCAGATCGGGGAGATTCTCGCTTTGCTTAAACAGCTCAAAATTGAAGACAACACGATTGTCTTCGTCTGCGGCGATAACGGCGGCAGGGGGGGATTCAATAATTTCTTCGATCCCAACAGGCACTTTCGAGGACAAAAAGGGAATTTGTACGAGGGCGGTCTTCGTATCCCGATGATTGTCCGCTGGCCCGGCAGAATCGAGCCCGGCGTAGTCAGCGACCATCTATGGTATTTCCCCGATGTCATGCCGACTTTGACGGAGCTTGCCGGGGTTGAGCCGCCGGATGATACCGACGGTATATCGATCGTCCCGACCCTGTTGGGCGAGGATGCTTCCGGCCGTAAACAGGAAATGCACGAGTTCCTCTACTGGGAGCACCAGCAGCAGGTCGCCGTGCGCATGGGCAATTATAAGGCCATCAAACCGGCGAAAAACAAACCGTTCGAGCTGTACGATCTCGACAAGGACATAGGCGAGCAAAACAACATAGCTGATAAACACCCGGATATCCTTGAGAAGATGAAAGCCTATGCAAAGCAGTCACATACCGAGAATCTGATCGGCGAAGTGCTCAATAAAGAAAAAAGGTTCAAAGGCCACGAGTTCCGTTGAGGGGCGCAGCGGGTAACGTGGAGGTTATCTAAGAGAGAATGAACATGAGAAAAATATGCAGGATGCGTGGAACGAGCGGGATAGTTGTTTTGATGGAAATCATGTGGGGTTTGACTGTTCTTTCCGGAGCGGCGCTTGGCGGACCGGCGGTATTGCTCGATGATGATTTCAGCGGATTGCGGCCGGGCATGTTCTCGGCGGGCGTTATCGGCGCTCATGCAGAATACCACTATGTGCGCGAAACGGCGCCCCAGGGCAACTGGGTTGTCTCCTGTTTCACATCGGGCACGCCCGAGCAACGGGCCTGGTGGGTGATCGAACAAGACGGTGACGCGATGCTCTCGCAGACTATCTATAACAAGTGGAAACAATCGCACCCTATGGTGTGCACGGTGACACAGGGCGGCGAGTTCTGGAGGGACTACACCGTTTCGGTGCGATTTTGCCCCCAATCGGACCGGGGACAGAGCGGCGTGGCATTTCGCTACCGCAACGACCGGTGCTACTACTTTTTCGGTGTCAAAGGCCCGAAAGCGATCTTAAAGGTGGTCAATCATGGCGTCGCTTTCCGTCAGGCCGATGAGAAGATCCTGGCGGAGAAGGATTTCGCCTGGAAGAGCGGAGAATTTCTCACGGCAACGATTCGCATCGAGGGCGACCGAATCCGTGCTCAGTTCGGCGGCAGCGTCGTCTTGGAGGCGGAAGATTCAACTTTTGCCGAAGGGAAGGTAGCGCTGACAGCGGACGTTCCGGTGAAGTTCAGTTCGGTGAAGGTGACGGCGAGCGCCGAAGAAAAGAAGCGCATCGAAGAACGCATCGCCACAAAGGAGAAGAAAGAATCGAAACTCCAGGCGGCCAATCCGAAGACGGTGGTGTGGAAGAAGTTTGCCATTGCCGAATATGGCGTGGGGCGCAACCTTCGGTTCGGCGATCTGGATGGTGACGGTAAGATCGATATTTTGTTCGGGCAGGTGATCCATCACGGTCGCAAGGACCGTAACAGCGAGCTGAGTTGCATCACGGCGGTGAACATGGATGGGAAGGTGCTTTGGCAAAAGGGAAGACCGGATTCCTGGAAGAACCACCTGACGAATGACGTGGGCTTTCAAATTCACGATATTGACGGGGATGGGAAAAACGAGGTGGTCTACTGTATGAACCAGGAAATCGTCGCTGCCGACGGTTCGACGGGCGAGGTGAAGTACAGCAGTCCGACGCCGTTGACGCCGCCGGGCGATCACGGCGAGCACAATATTTTTCCGCGCATCCTGGGAGATTCGCTTTTCTTCTGTGACCTGCGGGGGCTCGGTCAGGATCGTGACATTATCTTTAAAGACCGCTACCGTCACATCTGGGCGATGAACGACAAGTTCGAGGTAATGTGGACGGGCAAATGTACGACAGGGCACTATCCATTCGCATACGATATTGACGACGACGGCAAAGACGAGGTCGCTATCGGTTATTCGATGTTCGATAACGACGGCACAAAGTTGTGGTCGCTGGACGACAAGATCAAAGATCATGCGGACGGCGTTGCAATCGCAAGATTTAACGAGGGCGCCGAACCAACCATTTTTTACGCGGCCAGTGACGCCGGCGCTTTCTACACGGACCTTAAGGGCAACGTGCTCAAGCGTCACTTCTTCGGCCACGTGCAGAACCCGGCGGTCGCGAATCTCCGGGACGATTTGCCCGGACTCGAGATTGTGAGCATCAATTTCTGGGGCAACCAGGGCATCATCCACTACTTCGATTCGGACGGTGATTTGTATTACGATTTCGAGCCGGTGCAGTACGGCAGCATGTGTCTTCCGATCAACTGGACAGGAAAGAGCGAAGAGTTCTTTGTGCTGTCGCCGGACGTGACCGAAGGCGGCATGTACGACGGCCGGGGACGGCGGGTGGTACGATTCCCGGCAGACGGACATCCTTACCAGTGCAACGCGGTTCTGGACGTCACGGGGGACTGCCGCGACGAGGTGGTGGTGTGGGACCCTTACGAACTCTGGGTTTATACGCAGGACGACAATCCGAAACAGGGCCGGCTCTACAAGCCGCAGCGCAATCCGCTCTACAACTACTCGAACTACCAGGCGACGGTTTCTCTTCCCGAATGGTCCCGGTGAAAAACTGCGATTGGCAAACCGCAACCAGACGCTGCAGTTGAATTACACGTTATTACTCCAGAGAGAGCTTGCCGGCCGGCTCGATTTTCAATGTGTAGGCCGGCTGATTTTTGTCAATACCTTCGGGCAGTTCGATTTCCATCGCAACCGCGTCACGCTTCCATGAGAGCGGCCCATCGTGTCCGAGCAGTGTCACTCGCCTGATACCTCCATTGGCGATGACTGTTTGTTCGCCCAGCGTATGGATTCTTACTCGTCCGGCCTTCGGATAACCCAGGACAATCGCATAGAGAAAGCATCCGTCCTTGCTGCGCGTAAATCGAACGTCCGATGCATTGCAATCGCCGAATTTCCACCCTCTCGTACGCAGCTTCGTTTCATCGCCCTCGCCGGCCACCTTCCAGGGTCTGGTGGCGAAGATGGCCTCTCCGTTTGTTTTGAGCCACCGTCCCACTGCTAACATCGAGGCCTTCTGCTCATCCGGCACGGTTCCATCGGCCCTGGGTGAGAAGTTTAGCAGCAGCCCGCCGCCCCGGGCCACCCGGTCGACCAGACCGTCGATAATTTCATTGGCGCTCTTGTACTTCTGTCCCTCAACATAACACCAGGCCCGGTTGCTGATCTTCATGTCGTCTATCCAGGGCCGCTCTACGCGTCCCAGCCGGTCACGACCTTCCTCAAACGTCAGGATGCCGTATTCGGCGGGGAAATTGAACTGACCCGTCACGGGCAGCTTGTTGAGAACTTCGACGCTCTTGCCCCAGCCGGCGGCGCGGTTGTGATAGTGCGCCAGCAGGTTCAGCACAATTTGCTCGGAGTCACCCTGGCGGAAACTGCCGCCGTCGAACCAAAGCACGTCCGGCCGGTATTTTTCAACCACCTCGCGCACCTTCGCCTGCCACTCGGTCAGGAAGTCCTCGTACCTGCATCCTGCCAGCTCGTTCCAGTACAGGTCGCCGAACTCCGGTTTTGTCAGGTCCCATCCGCTGGATTTAATCTTCTCGGCCAGGTCCGGCTGGATCGCGCCGCCCATACCGCCGACGCCCGGCAGGTACCAGTTGAACGTGCGAATATGATGGAACGTGGCGATGGTCTTGAGTCCCTCGCCGCGCAGGGCTTTGACGTAGTCGCCGTAGCAGTCGCGTTTGGGCCCCATGTTCTTTGCGTTCCAGCGGTTCACGTCACTGTCCCACAGCAGAAAACCGTCGTGATGTACAACCGCCATTCCCGCGTATTTGGCCCCGGTTGCTTTCATCAACTGTGCCCACTCGGCCGGGTCCCACTTCTCAGCCTTGAATAGCGGCACAAGCTTATGGTAGCCGAACTGCTTCGGGTCGCCGTAAGTTTTTATGTGATGCTTATTGACGCCGGAACCGGCCTCGTACATCCGCTTGGCGTACCACTCCGTCTGAAACGCAGGCACGCTATACACTCCCCAGTGTGTATAAATCCCGAACTTAGCATCTAGCAGCCACTCGGCGGGCTCATGTTGGAGAGACTCCCACGTCGCCTCCGACGGCCGGATAAGCACAGCCGACATAATAGTCAGCCATAACAATAATCTTGCTTTACCAATCGATTTTCGCATGATCTCTTCGATCCATGCACCATGCTCACTGCAGAGGTGGCTGGTTAATTCGTCGTGAACACCGCATACTGCTTCGCCAACGACTTGCGATCTGGCAGCGATCCTTCGCCCACCCGGATTCGATACCGTAACTTCAACGTTTGTCCTGCAGGAATCGTATGCTTGAAGAACTCCCCGAATCGCCCGTAATCACGATAAGCCGAATAAACCGCATCGGGATTCGGATTCGCCGGATCGCTCATATACAGAACGCTGTAACGCTTGCCGTTCAGTCCGTACTCCAGCGCAACCCACGGCAGATCTGTGTCCTTTTTCGGATCGATCCGGTCCTTATGAAACAGATACTTTGCCTTGTCTTCGGCCGGTCCCTTGGCAACGCCGTCATGAGGCCGATACTGAAAACCTGCATGCTCCGGATCGCCGTTGAGATAAACCTCGCCGTTTGGGGCTTTTAGCTCCGTCTCGAAGTCCAGTTGCACAATTGCTCCATCGCCCGGCCGATAGACCGTCGTCGTCCGCTTTTCCTCCACCATCACCTTGCCCTCGCCGTTCTTCCAGTGAATCATCGCCGTCGAACTTGCCTTTTCCGCATCCGCTTTTTTTGCCAGGAATTTCTGATGGACCTGTCTGACGCCATTGGTCATATGCCATGTATCGTAAGATTTGCCTTCAAACTGCAGCTTGTTCCAACCGATAAAGATTCCGCGATGATGCGGATACAGAACTTTCTTAGTATACGGATTCTCCCCATCCGGCCCGTTCGTCAGCAAATTTTCACCCTTCTCATCGAAAACGTGATGAAATACTTTGTATGTCTCAAATATCCGCTGCTCGCTCGACTCATCGGAATCGTACATATACCGCGTCACCTTTTGCCCGTCATACAGCAGGTCCAGGTATTTTCCCTCCGTATCCTTCCATGAAAATCCCGCACCGCAGGCAACGTTCCCTATAAGACTAATACCCAATAATATAGTAACCAGTTTCGTCCAACTCATAACAAACCTCCACGTCATTGATATTTTATTTACTCATACTGACCGGTTCGACTGTCATCCCTGCGAAAGCAGGGATCTAGGAACGTAATGGTTTTAGTGGATTCCCGCTTTCGCGGGAATGACAGATAGTGTTATGTTATTATCATTGAACGATTTGCTATAACATTCGACTCAAAACCGGTCAGTTTGAATTATTTATTTTTCTGATTTCCTTATAGCCGCCAGGGGGCACGTCTGGGACGCCAGGTCATTCGGTTGGCTTCGTCGTCGCCGATGAACCGCTCGGCCTGCGGGTCCCACTTTAGCGGCCTGTCAAGCAGCATCGCGATATTGCCCAGGTGACAAACCGTGCTGGTGCGGTGTCCGATTTCGGCGTTGCAGATCGGGTCTTTCCGGCTTTTGATGCAATCGAGGAAATTCTGCTTGTGGTCCCGGCTATCGTACAGATGAATCTCGTCAGGCCCGATGACCGAGGTCAAAAGCGACTCGGGCTCTGCTTCGAGTTTACCGCGATTGACGTAAATCCATCCCTCGGTGCCCTCGAATCGCGTACCGCCTCCTTTGCTGAGAAATATTTTAACGCCGCTGGCATAGGTGTACTCAACCTCGGCGTTTAGTGCCGTGGTGAACAGTCCGGTTTTGGGGAACTCGCCTTTGCCGCGAATCTCCACCGGCCCGGTATCATCGGACTGATTGCCCCACTGGGCGATATCCAGATGGTGCGCGCCCCAGTTGGTCATTTGTCCGCCGGAGTATTCCAGAATAAATCGGAATTGATAGTGACATCGCTGGGTATGGTACGGCTCCCACGGAGCGGGTCCCAGCCACAAATCATAGTCGAAACTTTCCGGCACCGGCTCGGGCGTCCAGGTCGGCTCGCACTTTCTGTTGTTTCCCGAGATTCCAACTCTTATTGTGTGCAGTTTGCCTATCCGCTCGTTGACGACCAGCTCGCAGGCCTTGCGGAACTCGCTGCCGGAGCGCTGCTGAGAGCCCGTCTGGAAGACCCGGCCGTAGCGTTTTACTTCGTTGACGAGAGTTCGGCCTTCGGCAATGGTCAGGGTCAGCGGCTTTTCGCAGAAGACATCCTTACCTGCATGGACCGCGGCTATGGACGTCGGGACATGCCAGTGATCGGGCGTTGCGATAGAGACCGCATCGATATCGTTTCGGGCCAGCACCTCGCGGAAATCGTTGTAGCAGGATTTCGGATCGAGCCCAACCGTCTTGCGGGCGCTTTCTCTGTGGCCTGCATCGACATCACATACGGCCAACACCTGGCAATCGGACTTTGCATTGAATCCTTTCATATTGCCGCTGCCCTGGCCTCCGGTGCCTATGCAGCCCAATGTGATGCGATTGCTCGGAGCATCTGCGCCGAATACCGATGAAGGAACGATTGTCGGCCAAACAATAGCGGCTCCTGTCACGAGGGCCGAGCTTTTAAGGAAATCCCTGCGGGATACAATTGTTGTTTTGCTGCTCATTGTCTTTTCCTTATTATTGTTTGCGGATTATTGGAAGTCTAATCAAGAGGTTTGATTCTCAGGCTGCGAAACGCCAACTTGGTGTCGTGACCGCAAAAAGCGATATAGCCCTTGTCCCGTTCCAGGCCGGGATGTTCATTTCCGTCCATCGTTTTGGGCGTGCTTGCCTTCTCGATGTCGGCATCGACAATGGTCGTGCCGTTGAGCTTGACGGTGATTTGTTTGCCTTTGGCGATGACCTCCTGGTAGTTCCAGTCGCCAACGGGTTTAAGATACCCCCGCTTGGCCGGGACGACGCCGTAAATTGAGCCGTGATACTGGTAATCTTGAAGATCCTTATACATGTCCGCGGTGTTATCGAGTATCTGCAATTCCATCCCGTTATACGTTGCATTGACGCCCCTTGGCGAGCGAATCCCAAGGCCGTTGTTGGCGCCAGGCGTGAGTTGAAACTCGAATCGCATGATAAAATCGCTATACTCGTCGGCTGTGTACAGATTGCCGCCGCCAAGTTCCGGCTCGACAGCGATCGTGCCGTCCTTAACAACATAGCCTTTATGTTCGTTCCCGTCCTGGTCTGTCCAGCCTGTCAGGTCTTTGCCGTTGAAAAGCAGTTTGAATCCGTCGGAATTTTCCTGATCGTTGAGCATATTCGTTATTTCGCGAAGATATATGTTCCTGAAGTACAGGGTGTTGCCGTGATTTTGAAGCTCGATCTGCCCGTTAGGATAAATCGGTTTGTCGCGTTCCCAGTAGTTGTCCATTACCACGTTATCGACCACCAGCACATCGTTAAGATACACAGTCACCCTCTCGCCGACCATAGTAATCCTGAACGTATTCCACTGCCCGACCGGTTTGTCCGCCACTTTCAACGGATTTCTCGGCCCATTCTGATTGTTATACAAGCCGCCCGAACCGACCTGTGCGCCCGGTCGCTGCGTGTCCCATATCTGAACCTGGGGTGCGCCTCGCAGATAAATGCCGCTGTCGCCGTCTTTCAAGATTTTCCAATCCACTAACATCTCGAAATCGCCGTAATCCTTCGCCGTGCACAGGCTGCGCCCCTTGCCGCTGAATACCAGCGCGCCATCGGCGACCTTCCAGTTCGCCCGCATGTCTTCGTCTGCTTCCTTTTGCAGTTCTTTGAGTCTGTCCGGCGTAAGCGTTGCCCTTTTTGACGGGTTGTCATACGGGCCTTTCAAGAGCCCTTTCCAGCCGGCCAGGTCTTTGCCGTTGAACAGGGCGACAAAGCCTTTCGGCGGTTTATTCAACGCTTGCTCAGCGCCTGTGCCTGTGGCTGTGTATGCAAGGCTTACCAAAATAAAAGTCAGCACAGCAAGAGTTAATGAGATGTTTGAGTAAGAATTGCGTTTTGTCATTTGTTTCTCCTTCTTCGTTTCCCGGATTGCCGGCAACTGTCGAGATGCTGATACAACTCATCTCCACGACGAGGACGCCGGGCAGGCATTTGTCCCCCATGTTCTCCAGAAGGGTGAAAGACGGGACTCGAACCCGCGACCCCCGGATCCACAATCCGGTGCTCTAACCAGCTGAGCTACTCTCACCACAAATATTACCTCAACTAAAAGGTTAAATTCTATCAGGCCCGCTCATTTATGTCAATGCCCATCGGCAAAAATCGTGCAAAAGCCCTTTTCAGCCAAACCCGCTCGCAAAATCTTCTGGACAAAAAGGGGATTTTATGGTACAATACCGGCTAAAATGGGATTTTAGCTTTAATAATACACATTTACCCATTGCCTTTAACACAATTCAGCTTGCCACGATGAAATTGACGCCGCGAAGGTTTACGACCAGGCCGCCGCCGAGCTGTTCGGCGAATTCGCGAATCTGAATCTTTCCGAAGAAAAGATAAAAGTGAATTAGAGGATTAGCGAATCAATTTTGTATCTCCGGGATCGCGGTTGCAATTTTGCCGTTTATGCGTTACACTGGCGCATGTTTTGAGAAGATGATTCTAAGTTTTCCGAAGGGTGTAAATATGAAGCTTACGTTAACGGCAATATCGATTTTATTGGCTCTGGTGTCGCTTTCCTGTCGAGAAAAAGAGCAGGAGCAGAAAGAACAGCAAGCCCAACAGCAACAGCATGTTAATATGCAGCAGGGCGGGGCCGCTGCCGATCTACACACAGTAGTGGTTCAGGAGGTTGTCCAGGCCACGTCCTACACTTACCTGAATGTAAAAGAAGCAGATAGTAAATTCTGGATCGCCATTACTAAAAGAGAGATCGAGGTCGGAGCGAAGATTTCTTATGCGGGCGGCCTTGAAATGAATAACTTTGAGAGCAAGGATCTGCAGCGAACTTTCGAGACGGTCTATTTTGTTGACAGGATTGTTAGCGGCGGATCTCCTGCAAGCCAGCAGTCCATGAGCATGCCTCACCAAATGAAGCCCGAGTTAGAAAAGAAGGAAGTTTCGATTGAGCCGGCAGAGGGCGGCATAACAATCGGCGAGCTGTTTACCAATAGAGATTCTTATGCCGATAAAACTGTGCTGATTAAGGGGCAGGTCACGAAGGTCAATCGAGCGATAATGGATAAGAACTGGGTCCACCTCCAGGACGGCACAGGCGATTCAGGCAGTTTCGATCTGACAGTCACGACCCAGGAGCAAGTCAATGTCGGGGACATTGTAACGTTCGAAGGAAAGATTACGCTGAACAAAGATTTTGGTGCCGGGTATTCTTACGAAGTCATCATGGAGCAGGCAAAGCTGCAAACTCAATAGTTGGAAAAAACCACAAATTCTGCCGATGTTCTTTATTTCTTTAAGTGATAATCCGCGAAGTCCAGGAATCTTTCCCAATCGTACATCTCGATGGAATGACCTCCTTTGCGGATATGGTATCCGACGTCACTTTCAATAATCGCTTCGCCGACAGGCGGCGACGATTCGGAAATCAGCCCTTTCTTTCCGAGCAGGCGATACACTTCGCTGGCGTAGTAGGCTGAGAGATACTCCCCCCGTCCGTCCGCCCATGTATCTTCGACGCCGCTGTGCACATAAACGGGGCGAGGCGCGATGCAGGCCAGCAGCATGTGCTGGTCGACCGGCAGATCGTCCTCCCGGTTTACAAACTTCCACGCATTCCGGCAGAGCCAGTAGGGAAAGCGAGTGACCATTTTTTCCAATGTTTCGCCGGAGCGCCTCCGCCATAAAGCCGCTCCCCCGCAGCCCGACTGCGCTGAAATAGCCAGGGCGAAACGCTCATCCTGTGCCGCAGTCCACAGCGTCGCTTTTCCCATCTTCGAATGGCCCATAATCGCCACTCGCTTATGGTCCACGTCATTATCCGTTTCGAGATAATCCATCGCACGCATAGCGCCCCAGGCTACGGCCGAAAGCACGCCCCATTCGTGCGCCTTGGGAAAGCTCTGACCCTCCTTATAGAACAGCGGGTGGATCCCTTTGAGAAATTCCACTTCGTTGTGCCCAACAAGGTCCTGCTGATACACGGCGACAAAAGCATAGCCTCGCTCGAAGAATTTACCAAGTGGCCATCCGTTCCTGAGCAGGCCGGGCCACATGGGATGCACGTTGAAGTCACGCGATTTCGTATCGTTAAAGCTGTGCTTCATAAAGGCCGGAGCCGGCTTTGCCGCATTGTTGGGCACGAAGACGAGCACCAGCATTTCCGCCTTGCCCTTATCGTTGCTGAGGCGAAGGCGTACGTCTTTGCGTGTGGCCTTGCCGCCCATGAATTTCGGATCGGTCTTGATTATCGTGAACTCGGTTTTAACAGGGCTCTGGGGCTTCGGGACCCGGCCGTAAACGAGGTTGCTGAATAAAGCAAGTATCTGCGGACGCCGGATGTTCCTCCATTCTTCCGCCGTGCTGACCGTCTTGCCTTCGGCGGTAACCAAAAGCTCAGGAAGGTCGTAATGAGGCACCTTGCTTTCGTCATAAATGACGTCGCCATCGTTCTCTTTTGGCTCACGAGACAACACCAGGGCGCTGCCGAACAATACAACTGCCAGGCAAACAACGAGCTTTTTCATCTTATATACCTTTTATTCGACGGCAATTTTCAAAACAACTTTGTGGATTTCTTCGCTGCTTACCAGCGGGGCGTGGGCATCCTTTGGGAAGAAGATGACGAACGAGCCGGCGGGCACCGGCTTCCAGCTATCGGGATGGTCCTTGAAAAACTCGATGTCCTTTTCGGCGTCATAGCTTGTATCGGTCAACTTACAGTCGGCGGTCGGTTTGAAGCCCATCTCGTCCGTTCCGGCGATGACGTATTGAATATCGATAAACTTGCGATGCGCTTCAAGTTTCGCTTCGGCGCGGCTCCGGCCGGGACCTTTGCTGATTATGCAGAACAAATTGTCGCCGTCGATTTCATGCCGGCCGGCCGGCAGCTCGGCCAAACCATCCTGTCTCAGGAACGCAAAAGCTTTTTCGAACGCCGGGTGTATGCTGTAATAGCGTTCGGCATGTTGAAGCTTATTGATGATAATATGGTCTCTTTCCATTTGT
>JBARRE010000486.1:0-9896 GCA_049644065.1 Sedimentisphaerales bacterium
TTATCCGGCAGGTTACTTCCATATTATTGACACCTGCCTTGATAAGAGCCTCAGCGGTTTTCACAACGTCGAGCTTGTCCTGGTTGAAGACGAGGATAAAACCGTCTCTTAACAGTGTTTCGATTGTGCTTTTAATATTCATTTTCACTCCCTAAAGTCTTCTTAAATGAAATCCGCCATCGACATTGATGACCTGTCCGGTCGAAAAATCGAGCCTGCCTTCTGCGATGGCCCCAACCGCTTTTGCAATATCTTCCGGCTGGCCCCATCGTTTAATCGGGGTCAGCCCTTCTGCAATCAGCTTGTCGTATTTGTCCTTCACAACGCTGGTCATATCGGTCGCGATAATGCCGGGGCTGATTTCGAATACTCCGATACCATATTCAGCCAGTCTGTCCGCATACAGTTTTGTCATCATGCTGATTCCCGCCTTGCTCACGCAATACTCACCCCGTGCCGGCGAGCTTGTATAGGCCGAGATGGAGCCTGTACTGACAATTCGAAATGCGCGCTCAGGGTGCGCATTTTTCTGTTCAATCATCCAGTTGGCCACCTGCTGGGTCAAAAAGTACGGGCCTTTGAGGTTAATTCCCAACACCCTGTCGAAGCTCTCTTCTGTAGCATCCAGAAGGTCCATTCGTTTCGAAGGAGCGACTCCCGCATTGTTTATAAGCATATCGCATCGGCCGAATTTGGACTTTGCCAGAGCAACCAGACTGTTGCGATCCTCGGCACTACTGATGTCACCACGCAAAATTTCACACTCCGCACTGAGGTCTTTAATTTCCTTCTGTGTCTGCAAGGCTTTGGATTCGTCCGGCTTGCCTTCGGCAGTAAAGTCGAAATAGTTCACTACCAGGTCGTAGCCCAGCGATGCTAATTCTTTCGCGATGCCTTTTCCGATGCCGCGACTTGCTCCTGTGACGATTGCTACAGGTCGTTCTGCCATTTTCAAAATCCTCTCTTTTTTCTATTGTTGCAAAAATTCATTCATTTCGTTCGCGGCGGCCAATCCATCCGCTACGGCGGCAACGACAGTTGATGCTCCCCTGACAAGGTCGCCGCCGGCATAAACTCCGGGCCTAGATGTCGCCAGTGTCCCTTTGTTTGTCCGGATAAGGCCGCCCTTTAACTCAACGCCCGGCAGGATTTCGCCGATGTTCTCGATCGGCTCCTGGCCTATCGCTTCGACGACAATGTCCATATCAAGCACGTAAGCGCTCGACTCGACCGTTTCGGGCCTGCGGCGTCCGCTCCGGTCCGGCTCACCCAGTCTCGTCGGGCAAACCTTAATCCCTGTCAATTTCCCATCGGTAGAATTAAAGCCGACCGGCTGAGTCAATATCAGAAAATGCACGCCTTCCTTAATCGCCTGGTCGCGCTCGCCGCTCCATGCGGGCATTTCCTTGAACGACCGGCGATAGATTACGTAAACGTCACTGGCGCCGAGCCGCCTGGCGGTGATTGCGACATCCATCGCGGTATTGCCGCCGCCTATCGCCGCTACCGTTTGGCCATTGAGGTTCATCGTGCCCGGCTTTCTGGCCGCTGAAAGAAACTCCATCGCGTTCCACAAGCCGTCGATGTTCTCATTTTTACCGCCGATGCTGACGGAGTTAGGCAGGCCCATCCCGATAAAAACGGCATCGAATCCCTCTTCGATTATGTCATCCAGATTGAAATCGGCATTTAATTCTTTGCCCAGACGCAAAATTATCCGCTCTTTCGGCACGTCGGCGAAAATCGCTGCGATTTCGTTCCTGAGCGAATTGCTTTGTCTGTCCGCCGGGATTACCGAAGCGATCATTCCGCCGAATTCGGTGCTCGCGTCAAAGATTGTCACTGTGTGCCCCGATTCGAGGAGTTTTGCCGCACAGGACAGACCTGCGGGGCCGGCACCGATAATGGCCAAGTTCTTTCCAGTGCTCTCTTGTGGGATATGAAGTTTTGACCAGCCGTTCCTGTTGGCCTGCTCGGCCAGATACCTTTGTATCTCGGCAATCGGCAGGGGGCCGTCGCCGATAAAACTTTGCAGACAGTGACCTTCGCACTGCTGCTCGACCGGGCATAACCAGGCGCAAACTTCTGGAAATATATTAGCTTCTCTCAGTGTTTCGTAGGCGGCCTCTTCTTGGCCATCCAGAAACTGGCTGATGAATTTCGGAATATCCACACCGGCAGGGCAGCCCAACCGGCATGTCGGCTCCTGGCACTTGCG
Organism: Sedimentisphaerales bacterium; assembly: GCA_049644065.1. Classification (GTDB taxonomy): domain Bacteria; phylum Planctomycetota; class Phycisphaerae; order Sedimentisphaerales; family Anaerobacaceae; genus JAFGPJ01. Next base: position 2,219 of record JBARRE010000486.1, read on the forward strand.
GCAGGCTGATGCGAGCCTGGCCAGGTTGTCCCTGTCACTCATTCGGCCATGCTCGAAAATGGGCCCGTAAACTTCGTTGTCCCGCACTACACAACCCGTCATGCCAGCGTCGCGCATGATTTGCGTGCAGGCGCTGCAGCTTACACACACTTTCTCCGGGTACATTCTGCCGGCCGCGATAATGTCTTTTGCAAAATCGGGATATGCAAAGGCCATACGCCCGGCACCGACCAGGGTGGTCAGGCCGTTGGTTTTGTTTGCCGCTGCAACATTCGCAAAAAGAGTTCTCAGCCAGCTATAACCCGTGCCGACCATGGCAATATCGGGGAATTGCTTTTGAATCTCGCCCGTCAGGTTGACGAGCCTGTCGACACCAACCAGCGGATGTTCAGGCTCCTCGTATCCGCCCACAATCGTTTCATTGAAGGGCCTGCCCACGTGCGGATTGTAATACGGATTCGCTATCGTGACATTCATCAGCCTGAGCCCACGTTGGCGCAGGAGCCCGATCAACTTCTTTGGCTCGGTCAAATCCGGTTTTGTGTAATCGTCCTTATCAACCGCCCAGCCGTACGGATAAGGAATCGCGTCGTAAATTCCAAGGCGCATTGCAGCGACGGCGTCTTCGCCGAGTTCCTGATGAATCTTATCGATGACTTCCAGCGGAAACCTGGTTCGGTTCTCGAACGAGCCGCCGTACTTTCCTTTTCTGTCACGGCAGCCGAATAGTTCGTTGATCAGATATCCGTGGCACGACTTAATATCGACGGCGTCAAATCCGACTTCGAAAGCGATTCTTGCCGCCTCGACATAAGCATCCTGGAGCTTGTCGAGGTAGTTGTCCGTCACAAGCGGCCAGTCGTCCGGTATCCTGCTTTTTCTATTTGGATCGGGTTTTTGCTGGGGGGCCATGGGATCGCGGTACGGATCGCGCTGAGCGATGATTGGATGTGCCGTACCTTCCGGCTTGCTGTACCGGCCCGAATGAGTCAACTGCAGCACAATGACTGGCTGATGGCCCGGGCCCATGCTCCCGGCGGCAGCCTGCCGCATCATCTTGACCATCGCGGCAAAACTGTCCTTGTTCTTTTCGTGAATCCATAATTGTCTCGGATTCGCTCGGCCTTCGGGGACGACCGCTGTGGCCTCCGCCCAAATCAGCCCCGCGCCGCCGGCGGCAAATCTTTCGTATCGCCGGAGCGTCAGCTTTCCCGGCCGGCCTTGGGAATCGCCGTCGCAGCCCTCCATTGGATGCATGGCCAGCGAGTTCGGTATTACTAATTCTCCAACCTGCACGGATTCGGTCAAAATCGAAACGTCCTCAATCGCTTGGACCTTAACGCCGAGCTGTTTGTTTAATTGTTTCAAATCCTCAATATTACGCAATCGGAATTCCCACATTTTATCGTTCGCCTCATCGTTTGCTCTTAACGAGTTTCTCTTTCAGGAAGTTGGCGGTATAGCTGTTTTTGTTTTTGACAATCTGCTCAGGCGTTCCTGCGACGACCACTTTGCCCCCGGCCTCGCCGCCTTCTGGGCCGAGGTCTATTATATAATCTGCCATCTTGATTACGTCAAGGTTATGCTCGATGACGACCACAGTATTGCCGCAATCTGTCAGCCGCTGCAGCACATTCAAGAGGTTATGAATATCGGCAAAGTGCAGCCCCGTAGTCGGCTCGTCGAGCAGATACAGGGTGTGCCCCGTCGCCGCCTTGCCTAATTCGGAGGAGAGTTTGACGCGCTGGGCTTCGCCGCCGGAGAGGGTTGTCGAGGCCTGGCCAAGCTGCATATAGCCCATCCCGACATCGGCCAATGTCTGTAATATCCGGACAATTGTTGGGAAGTTTGCGAAGAAAGCCAGTGCCCTTTCAATCCTCATATCAAGCACATCAGCGATATTTTTACCTTTGTACGTCACTGTGAGGGTCTCCGGATTATATCTTTTGCCCTTACAGCTCTGGCAGGTGACGTAAACGTCCGGCAGAAAGTGCATTTCAATTTTCTTTGTGCCCTGTCCCTTGCAGTATTCGCAGCGTCCGCCCTTGACGTTAAAGCTGAATCGCCCCGGTTTATAGCCTCTAATTTTCGCCTCACGCGTCATGCTGAACAGTTTTCTGATCACGTCGAAGGCCCCGGTATACGTTGCCGGATTGCTCCTCGGAGTCTTTCCGATAGGTGACTGGTCGATCTCTATCACCTTGTCAATCTGTGATGTGCCAAGAAGGGTTTTGTGCCTGCCGGGTTTTCCGCGAGACTGATAGAGCCGGCGTTTCAGGGCTTTGAGCAGAATCTCGGTGACCAGGGTGCTCTTGCCGGAGCCGGAGACACCCGTGACGCATGTAAAGACGCCGAGCGGAAACTTGACATCGATATCCTTTAAGTTGTTTTCGGCCGCCCCTTTTACCTCGATACATTTTCTCAGATTGTAACGCCTTCTATTTGCCGGCAGGGGGATACTCTTTATGCCGCTCAGGTAATCGCCCGTCAGCGATTTTTCACAGTTGCATAAGTCATTGAGACTACCCTGTACGATGAGTTCACCGCCATGTGCACCGGCGGCCGGGCCGATATCGACGATATGGTCGGCGCTTCTGATGATATCCTCGTCGTGCTCGACCACGATTACCGTATTTCCTAACCGGGTGAGCCGCTGCAGGATTCCCAGCAATCGGTCGTTATCTCGCTTGTGCAGGCCTATTGTCGGCTCATCGAGCACGTAGCAGACCCCAACCAGACCGCTTCCAACCTGCGTTGCCAGGCGGATTCGCTGGGCTTCTCCGCCGGCAAGGGTGCTGCTCATCCTATCCAGAGTCAGGTACCCGAGTCCGACGTCGAACATAAATTTAAGCCGTGCTTTTATCTCTTTTAACACCGCGGCGGCAATCAGTGACTGTTCCTCATCTAATTTCAGCTTCTTGAAGAAAGCCTGTGCTTTTTCGATGCTAAGAGCTGTCAGTTGATTGATGCTTTTGCCCCCGATAGTCACAGCGATTGCCTCGGGCCTAAGCCGGGCGCCCTCACAACTCCGGCAGGGATGTTGTGAAAGGTAGCTGGTCAATCTGGTCTTTACATATTCGCTGGTTGTGTTTTCCCATCGCCGGACAAGGTTTGGAATCACTCCTTCGAATGACACGCCGTATTTCTTCAAGTCGGCCGGGGTCGTCCCGTACATCAGAACCGTTTTGTATTTTTCAGGTATTTGCTTGAATGGCATCGATTTGCTGATAGTCATCTTTCTGCAGAACCGTTTGACCAGTCTGTTGTAGAAGATATTCATTCTTTTGCCGCCTTTACGCCAGGCGTCGATCGCGCCGTTTTCCAGCGAGACACTTTTGTCCGGCACGATCAAGTCGGGATCAAATTCCAGAATAGTCCCAAGGCCGTCGCAGCTTTTACAGGCGCCATAAGGACTATTAAAGCTGAACAGGCGGGGCGATAATTCTTCGAGACTTGCCTGAGGGTGCTTTGGGCAGGCGAATTTCTCGCTATAGATCGTTTCTTTCCATTTTCCGTCACCGCCGTTTTTTGTGTCCGCTTTGGATTCCTGCACCAATGCGAGAAGCACACCGTCAGCCAATTTCAGCGCCGTCTCTACCGAATCGGCCAGTCGGATGCGAATCGCGTCCTTGAGGATCAACCGGTCGACAACCGCTGCGATATCGTGCTTTTTGTTCTTATTCAGAACCGGTACGTTACGTAAATCGTAAATGGTGCCGTCAACACGGACACGTACGAAGCCTTCTCGCTGTATATGGGCGAAAATATCCTTATGCTCGCCTTTTTTACCGCGAATCAGCGGGGCACATATCTGGATTTTCGTACCCTCCGGCCGGGAAAGAATTGACTCGACGATTTGCGAAGAGTGCTGGCTTGTGATTTCTTTGCCGCATACCCAGCAGTGGGGCTTGCCGGCGCGGGCAAAAAGCACTCTGAAGTAGTCATAAATCTCGGTAGTGGTAGCTACGGTTGAGCGGGGATTGTGACTGGCGCTTCGCTGCTCGATGGCAATTGTCGGCGGCAGACCCGAAATGTCGGATACCGCTGGCTTCTGCATCTGTTCGAGAAACTGCCGGGCGTATGCGCTCAGCGACTCGACATATTTCCTGCGTCCTTCGGCATAAATCGTATCGAAAGCGAGCGAGCTTTTTCCCGAGCCGCTGATGCCAGTAATAACCACCATTTTATCACGAGGAATGCTCAGACTGATATTTTTGAGATTGTGCTCAGAGGCACCTGTAATTCTAATTGCTTTTTCTGCTTTTCCGGCCATTTTACTTCTTTACTGACCTCAGTAACAATATTGCACAAAGTCGACATTAACACAAATTAGTCATTGTAGCACAACACATCGAAAAGGTAAAAGGTGTTTTTCGGTCGTCTGAAATCCGTTGCTTTTATCTGAAGAAGGCAATATTATCGGTATAAACAAGTTCCGTGCGCTATTATACTAATTTTGTGCTAATTTTGTGGATTTAGTATTTGACAGGGTCGATATGTTTACATATACTAAAATTTCGAGAATAGTATACGATTAGCAAGTGTTTAAGAGCTTGATATTACAGGTGTTAGTGCAATGAGAAAACCAAAATCGCCGCCAAGGCTCGAAATATTACAGCAAAAAACAAAAGCTGATCCTGAACAGACCGCGAAGTTTTTTGATATGATTTCGAGCCGATTGGTGGATAAGTATCTTCATTGGGACAAATTACGATATCACACACCTCCCGAGGGTGTCTCGAATGAGCAGTGGTGGCTAGCCATAAAGAAACAGCGACAAAGTCTGTTCAAGCAAATACCATTGACGGATGGAGGCCAAAAGCCATTTCAGTATCTGACAAACGATTTTGTTAGCGAAACATTGCACCAGATTGATCAGGCGGTGGCTACATTTAATCAAATGCCCGAACAGATCAAAAACACCGAAACAAAGAACCGGTACTATGTAAACTCTTTGATCCAGGAGGCATTCACTTCCAGTCAGCTCGAAGGTGCAACAACAACGCGCGTCGTCGCAAAAGAAATGATCCGAACGGGACGTCTACCTTGTGACAAGAGTGAGCAGATGATTCTCAACAATTTTGCTGCCATGAAGAGTATAAATAAGCTCAAAGACGAGTCGCTATCCAAAGAATTGGTTTTCGACATTCATCAGCTTGTGACTACGAAAACATTGGAGGACTCATCAGCAGTGGGACGATTCCGTACGGCTGATGAAAAAGTACATGTCATTGATATGTATAATGAGGTTTTCCACGATCCGCCGCCAGCAAACCAGCTTGAAGAGAGAATGGCAGCCATGTGTGCTTTTGCCAATGGCCGGACACCTGAACACTTTGTTCATCCAGCGATTAGAGCGATCATTTTACATTTTTGGCTGGCTTATGATCATCCATTTGTCGATGGCAACGGTAGAACGGCTAGGGCTTTATTCTACTGGTTGATGTTACGACATAAGTATTGGCTTTTCGAATTCGTATCCATCTCACAGATTATTGTCAAGGCGCCGGCTAAATACGCTCGGGCCTTTCTTTATACAGAGACGGACGAAAACGACCTGACTTATTTTATTATCTACCATCTCGATGTCATCCGGCAGGCAATCAAGGCGCTTTACGAGTACATAGAACTGAAAGTCAAGAGACTCCAAACGATTGAGAACCAGTTACGTGGAATTCAAGTGCTCAACCATCGGCAGAGGGCGCTAATCAGTCATGCGTTGCGTCATTCTTACCAGAAGTACACGTTTAGGTCGCATCAGATAAGCCACAACGTCGTCTATCAGACGAGCCGGCTTGACCTCTTGGATTTAGAGAGTCGAGGTCTTCTCACTAATCAAAAAATAGGCAGGACGTGGTACTTTACGCCGGTTAGTGACCTTGAAGAAAAGTTGGCCAAGTTAGATTAAGTTTTGTATGGAAACGCAGAAGTTGCATAGTTGGAATTTGTCTTATTCACGGGCCAGAGAGTTGCAGGCTGAGCTTTCTGGCAAGGTGAAATTTACACCCCTCAAGAAAAAACCGGAACTGGTAGCCGGACTTGATTGTGCTTTCAGCAAGGACGGCGAGAGAATTCTCGCTGTGGTTGTTCTTTTAAGGCTGCCTCAATTTGAGCTTGTGGAAACGGTAAGTGCTTCGCGAAAGGTAACTTTTCCCTATATCCCCGGCTTGCTTTCTTTTCGCGAGGCTCCGGTATTCGTTACTGCGGTCGAGAAACTGCAAAATCAGCCGGATGTGTTTATCATCGACGGGCAGGGGATCGCGCATCCCCGACGGCTCGGCTTGGCTGCTCATCTCGGCCTGTTCCTGGATCAGCCGACAATCGGCTGTGCAAAAAGCAGACTGACCGGAACGTATAAAGAACCTCCACTCGAAAAGGGGACCTACTGCCCGTTGAAAGATGAAAAGAGAAAGCAGAACACACAATCCGAGATAATTGGGGCGGTTGTTAGAACACGTACAAACGTCAAGCCGGTCTTTGTCTCGGTAGGGCACAAGTGCCTCCTGGAAGATGCGATCAGAGTAGTTCTTGACTGTTCCGTAAGGTATCGCCTTCCGGAGCCGACCCGGCTTGCCCACCAGGCAGTCAGCAAGTTGAAGCTAAAGGCTTGAACGAGTTCTACCTGCCCTTTATGTCGGCACAGAGAACAAGAAAAACCGCAGTGTCTTCATTCTGTGTCGCACCGGCGATGGCGGGCCGGCCGGCATGGAGATTTACCACGCCCGACCATTCTCTGCTCACGGTGTTGGGTGGTCTGTCATCGGTGGAGGTAATGTTCCGGTATGTACTTTCGCTGAAGTCAAAGCTCACAAGTATTTCGCCGCTGGGGCGGACAGATGCCGTGGCTCTGAACGTCTTGCCAATATTATAATTCACATAACGTGCAGCATTGGGAACTTTTCTGCCGCTCGGAACAGCTACTTGTCGATCTACGTGGATAGTCTCTGTAATTTTGGCCTCTCCGCGTTGACCTGAGAGAATTGCCACTTTTACACCCGTGGTGACCTGTGCTATGTCCTTGGCATCCAGGCATTTGAGGATATTTTCCACCGACACGGAATCGGGCTTGTGGGCGATGGGGCTGACTCCCTGCTTATAAAGCTCCGAGAGATTGACGTCAACGACGAATGCCTCGGTCAGGACGCATACATCCTGTTGCTGCTCGTCGATGTTTTTGACCTCTCTGGCCTGTGCTTCGGTGGTCGGTTCGATGGAACGGCCGGCCAGCAGCACGATGCAGAGCGTCACCACAACCAACACTAAAATGCTTTTTGAGATCTTTGCCATGATTTTTCCCTTTCAAATTTTGTCTCGTGCATATTTGACTGCTCAATATTAAAGAGGCACGAAAGTGAGTTTTCGTTACAGAAAAAATGACAAATAGCGACAAGTATGCCGGCAGCCGATCCGTGATCGACTCTGTTTTACTTCCTGGCGGAAGCCTAAAGGCTTTTGCTGTCATGAAGAGCCGCCCGTCTGGGCGAACCCGGTTCGTTGAACAACCGCAGGGGGGATTTGCGAACCGCCTTTACAGAGAGCCAAAATATATCGAAATAACCGGTTTATTCCGGAATAACTTTTGCTGATTGTATTGTTACAGGTTCGACGGGGACGTCTTCCATGACGTTCCGATTTATTTTTACTGTTGTTGTCTTTACCGATGCGATGGCATCTACTA
>JBARRE010000487.1:0-5044 GCA_049644065.1 Sedimentisphaerales bacterium
CAAGAATACCTAACTGGCAAGCCCTTAATCGATTTACCGCTTACGGCGTAGGCACGGACGGCAGTGGTGGAACGGCAAACATCTCGTCCTGCTTCTACCTCCTGGTCAAGTACGCCGAGGTAACGCCCAAGTCGTTTTTGTGCAAGGGTGATTCCGGGGTTTCAGAGTTCAAGCCCTCAGAAGATGGTGCAGGCGACAGGGACCTTATCGATCTCTGGGATTTTGGCAGTGAGCCGGAAACACATTGCAGCTACTCCTACCATATGCCCTTTGGCCTGTACGCTCTGACCACATCGAGCGAGCCGGGTATGGCGGTAGCAGCCGACAGGAATCCGTGGCAGGATTCTCCCGGTGCATCTGCCAAAGACATCAGTGGCTACGATCCTGATGGCGGCAAAGAAATGGTAAAAGTCGGCAATGCCGTTACCCACCAGGAGGATGCACAAAACGTATTGTTCCTGGACATCCACGTCGGCCAGGAAAAACGCCCGTCCTGCGGTATAAACGACGATAACATTTACACCTCCTGGGACGGCGGAGACATAAGAATAGGTGCCATGCCTGGAATCGGAAGTGAGCCGGCGGATAGATTGGATTCGTTGCTGGTGCACGATGGTGTAGGCGGAGCCGGCGGCGGCGGGGCAGCTCCACCACCACCGAAGGGCAGAGCCTGCTTCGTTGCGGATACACCCGCGATGGTAAACGGTAAGCTCGTCCAGATTTCCCAGGTCACTGCCAGCCAGACAATCGGTTCGGTAGAAGAGCACGAAGGTACTTTCGTTTGTCGTGACATAGTCCTCGATAGCGGAAATACCATCAGCGTCGTGGATGCACACTGCTTCATGCTCAATTCCGGACAATGGGTTGCTGCACAGAACCTGACAAGCAGCCAAAGATTGAAAACACTGACCGGCACGGTTGGCATCAAGAGCATCACAACGAGAAGCTACACCGGCAAGGTTTACAATCTGAAGGTCCAGGGCACAGACCAGTATATGGTCGGCGAGGATTCCGTAATTGTACGTGATTTCTAATACGGCGTTTAACGGGTATTCAACCCGCATATAGAACACCGTACGTGTTTGTAGTTTAATCGCGTATAAATTATTCTTGCTTCGGTTGTTAACAAGCGGTCTTATGCACAATTGCATAAGGCCGCTTTTTATTTGAGTGCGTGTTCTGCTGTGTGTGTTCATTTTGCAGCCGGTTCTTGCAAAATCGGCTTGCCGTCGCTATCATGATGCAAATGGCAGCAAAATCACACAAGGAAAAGAACAAGCAGGGTCCCGTGGCGGTCAACAAGAAGGCTTACAGAAACTTCGAGATTATCGAGAAGTACGAGGCCGGCCTTGGACTTTTGGGAACTGAGGTTAAATCCCTGCGGTCCGGCGGCGGGGACCTGAGCGGCTCATACGCAAGGATCGATAGCGAGCAATGCTGGCTCGTCGGTGCCGGCGTAGCCCAATACCAGCAGGCCGGGGCCCGGCAGCACGACCCGACCAGGAAAAGAAAACTGCTGCTGCACAAGGCGGAAATCCGCAAGATAAAAATCAAGCTCGAACAGAGAGGTTTTACTCTTGTGCCTCTGAAGATTTATTTCAACGACAGGGGCCTGGCAAAAATAGAATTGGCCCTTGCCAGAGGCAAAAGACAATACGACAAAAGACAAGCTATAGCGAAGCGCGACCAAAAACGCGACATTGATAGAAGTATGAAAAAATATCGAAAATAGGGAAGAACAGAATTTAGAGGAGTCTCAGATTATGGGTAAAGAAAATGAGCAGGAGAAAAAGATCATCGTCGATGAGGACTGGAAACAGGAGGCACAGAAAGAGAAGGAGATATTAGCCGCACAGGAAGAAGCGGAGAAAAAAGATGAGCCGCAAGAGGAAAAGCCGCGAGGCCCTCTGCCGGAAGGTAATTTGGCCGCTCTAATAAGCATGCTTACAACTCAGGCATTATTCGCCATGGGCCTGCTGCAGATGAAGGGACAGGAGGAAAGAAAGCCCGATCTGGAGCTGGCGAAATATAATATCGACATGCTCCAGGTCCTCGAGGAAAAAACCAAGGGCAATTTGACGGAAGAAGAAGAAGCTGTGCTTGTGAATACTCTCAACGAGCTTCGTATGGGCTATGTTAAAATCGCAGGGTAAACAAAATTGGCGAACATATTAGACAAAATAATTGCCGACAAGCGGGCCGAGGTCCGCTCTCGACAATCAGAGATAAGTCTCGATACGTTGAAGCAGCAGGTTCGTTCTCTACCGAAGTGCCGCAATTTCTACAAGGCCGTCACCAAGACAAACCGTCGGGGCATAAACGTTATCGCAGAGGTCAAAAAGGCCTCGCCGTCGGCAGGTCTCATTCGTGAGGATTTCGATCCTGTGACAATCGCGCAGACCTACGAGAAATGCGGCGCCGACGCCATCAGCGTCCTTACCGATGAAAAGTACTTTCAGGGCCGGCTCGAATACATAAGTCAGATTCGCCGGGAGGTGGATTTGCCCGTTATGCGAAAAGATTTTATTATCGACCAGTGGCAGGTTTACGAATCTCGCGCCGCCGGTGCCGACGCAATACTGCTGATAGCCGAAGCTCTTAAACCGGGTGAGTTGATGGACCTGATGATTGCCGCGGCCGAGCTGACGCTCACTGTGTTACTGGAGGTCCACCAGGCCGATTCGCTGCTGGAGGTTCGCAGTATGATTGGTTTCCCAAAGAAAGGTTACAGCGTTCTCGGAATCAACAATCGCGACCTGACAACGATGCAGGTCGATTTGAACACGACCAGCCGGTTGGGGGGACTTCTCGATAATAAAGACGATCTGGTCGCAGAGAGCGGTATAAAAACACGAGCCGACGTCGAAAAGCTCATGTCAGCAGGTGTAAGAGCGGTCCTGATCGGCCAGACGCTGTGTGAACATCCCGACATCGAGGAAAAATTCACCGAGCTGTTCGGCTGAGAATTTATTGTTAGTCTTTATTGCGAAATTATAGGCTTGTGGTAAAACCGCAGGCTAAATTATGAATTGAGGTCAAAGTATTATGAACGTATTTTTCTATTTGCTTCTGGGCTTGTTAGCCGGCACTTTCAGCGGCCTGATCGGTATTGGGGGAGCAATAATTATTATTCCTTCGCTGGTTCTTTTATTCGGTCTGTCGCAGCACACCGCCCAGGGCACGACGTTGGCGTTGATGGTTCCGCCGATCGGCCTGCTCGCCGCGTGGACGTATTACAAACAAGGTTTCGTGGATTTTAAAATAGCCGGGCTGATTTGTCTGGGCTTCTTTGTGGGAGGCCTGGCGGGCGCCAGATACGCAACCGACATCCCGGACGATATTCTGCGAAAGATTTTTGGGGTGATATTACTTGCTGCATCGCTGAAAATGATTTTCTACAAATGATGAAAACATTTCCTGCTTCGGCAGCCAACCGTATTTGCTATCTTTTTTGCGCCTTTTGGATTTTGGCCCAGGTGTCGCGCAATGTGACGGTTCGGTTGAATACCGGCTTTTCTTTCGTGCTGTCTTTGTCGACGCAGAAGTAACCCAGCCGCTCGAACTGGTACCGGCTCAGGGGCTTTGCTTCCGCCAGAGAAGGCTCGATCCGGCACGAAGTTAATATCTCCAGCGAATCCGGATTCAGGTTGGATTTGAAATCCTCACCCTCGGCCACATCGTCGGGATTTTCCTTCGTGAACAGATGGCCGTATAATCTGACTTCCGCTTCGATAGCGTGCTCGGCTGAGACCCAGTGCAGCGTCGATTTGACCTTGCGCCCGTCCGGAGCGTCGCCGCCCCGCGTGGCCGGGTCGTATGTGCAGTGAAGCTCGACCACCTCTCCGTTTGCGCCTTTAACCACGTCGGTACAGGTCACAAAATAAGCATATCTTAGCCGGACCTCCCGGCCGGGGGCCAGGCGGAAGAACTTCTTCGGCGGCTCTTCCATGAAATCTTCCCGCTCGATATAAAATTCTCGCGAGAAAGGCACCTTCCTCGTGCCGGCGTTCGGGTCTTCCGGATTATTGACAGCATCAAGCTGCTCGGTTTGGCCTTCAGGGTAGTTGTCGATGACCACCTTGAGCGGCCGAAGCACAGCCATCACTCGCGGCGAAGTTTTGTTCAAATCCTCCCGCAGGCAGTGTTCCAGCAGCGCGATGTCGACGGTGCTGTTGAATTTATTGACACCGATTCGTCTGCAGAATTCTCGAATCGATTCAGGCGAATAACCCCTTCTTCTTATTCCGCTGATAGTCGGCATCCGCGGGTCGTCCCAGCCGCTGACGAGGTCTTCCTGAACCAATAGCAGCAACCTTCGCTTGCTCATCACGGTGTAGGTCAGATTCAGCCGGGCAAACTCGATTTGCTGCGGATGATAAGCGCCCAGCTCGTCGAGGAACCAGTCGTACAAGGGCCGATGGTTCTCAAATTCCAGCGTGCAGATCGAATGCGTTATCCGTTCGACGGAATCTTCGAGTCCGTGGGCCCAGTCGTACATCGGGTAGATGCACCATTTGTCGCCGGTTCGGTGGTGTGACGCGTGCAGAATGCGATACATCACGGGGTCGCGCATGTTCAGATTGGGATGCGCCATGTCGATTTTCGCTCGCAGCGTGCGCGAGCCGTCCGGGAATTCGCCCGCTTTCATTCGTTCGAACAGATCCAGATTCTCCTCGACCGAACGATTGCGATAGGGACTGTCCTTGCCCGGCTCGGTAAGCGTGCCGCGATACTGGCGCGTTAGCTCTGCCGCCAGGTCGCAGACGTATGCTTTGCCCTTTTTGACAAGCTGCACGGCGTATTCGTACATCTGCTCGAAATAGTCCGACCCGTAATACAGATGCTCGCTCCAATCCCAGCCGAGCCAGCGAACATCCTCGATAATGGAGTTAACGTATTCCTGCTCCTCCTTTTCCGGATTCGTATCGTCGAAACGCAGATGGCACGGGCCGCCGAATTCCGCCGCGATGCCAAAGTTCAGGCAGATGCTCTTAGCGTGTCCGATATGGAGATACCCGTTCGGCTCCGGCGGAAATCGCGTCAC